>CANFWV010000033.1 GCA_947450695.1 Comamonadaceae bacterium | reverse complement strand
TGCGCGAAGGCAATGGCTCGCATCAGCATCCGTACGCGCACGTCTTGCAAGCCCAAACTGGCCTTGGCGGGCACGTCTGCTGCAATGTAGTTTTGACATTGACGCGACAAGTTACGACTGCGCAGCAGCAATTCGCCCCATAGTTTTCGGCCTTCCCAAAACCGGTCATAGGCCGCTGTGTTTCTAAAGCCCAAGAAAATAGCGATGGGCAAACCGATCAGCGAAAACGGGATGGTGGTCAGGGTGATCTTGACGGAGAAAAGATCGCCGTGTGTGAAGGTCACCACAATCGCAATCAGCGTCGTGGCCAGCAAGGACGGCAGAATCCTTGGCAGGATGGAGCCACGCAATAGCAGAAACATTTTCAGCCCGGATGGGCGGTCTCTGACGATCATGCCGAGTGCCCGGAGAAGGGCTGAAAGCACTGTGAGTTTACTAACATCGCAGCATTCTACTCACTAATATATTAGTAAGTAGAATGCGCTCAGGAGCTCACATTGAAACCACGCATCAGTTATCGGAATCTGCCGCAGCGGCTTTTAAAAGCCCGCGAAAGCCTCATGTCGCATTTCCGCCCGATTCTCAACCGATTCGGCTTGACCGAACAGCAGTGGAGAATCTTGCGTCTGCTCGACGAGAACGACCAACTGGAGCCGCGCGAGCTCTGCGATTTTTGCCAAATTCACAGTGCCAGCATGGCAGGGATGTTGGCGCGCATGGAGGAGGCTGCGCTGATCCAGCGCAGTCGGATGGAGGGCGACCTTCGGCGCGTGTCGGTTCGACTGGCAACCAAGGGAGATCAGCTGGTCAGCGAGATGGCGCCGTTGATTGATCGACAGTACGTGCTGATCGAAGAGGCTTTGGGCAGCGACCTGTTGGAGAACCTGTTCAATGCGCTTGAGACTTTCATCGATGCACAAAACAATGTTGTTCAACATGTTGAACTGCCGGCAATAAGCGCCCCCCAAAATCGTGGCCTTTAGCCCGGGAACAAGGCGTCATTCACGCGTTTTTCTAACTCGCGGCCTTTGTAGTGGGTCAAGTCACTGCTAACCGCGGTATGCAGCATTTTTTCCGATTCGCGGCTCAGATGAGGTTTGATCTCACCGAGCATCGGGCTGGTCGCAATGAGCACCAGTTCGTGACAGCGCTGTTCTAAAACCCCTTTATTGATGTACTTTGCCAGTTCATGCGCGAAGTTGGCGCGTTCTTTGGTGTGCGCTTCTGTGCGAGGTTCAAACTGTGTTCCGGCGTGTCCGGTGCGACCGTGCCCCTTGCCTGCTTCACCCGTCAAATCGCCGCCATCGGCTTTGCCTTGAAGGCTAGCGTGCGGGTGGAGAAAGTCTGTCAGCTCGGTGAGGCTGTGGTCCGTGGCATCACGCTCAAAGCATCGAGCACGTTCAGCATCAGTGATCAAAACCCACGTTTTTTTCATGGCGGTCAATTCGTTATTTTTAATTAATCCAAGCTATTTCGTAACTTTGCAATGATTTTTTATTGAATGCAAGCTGAACAACGAAACTTGCAAATACGAATCATTCCCGTTTACAATCTTTTTATGTCGCAGAAAAACAGCTTCGCAAATCATCCCATGGCCATCCGGTGCATTGGATGGGCTTGGCTACAAGGTGCTCTGGTTTGGGCGCTGTGTGTCGTTGCCGTCACAGTTCTAACGTCTGCCTGCAGCCCTGTGATAACTGCGCAACGTCTGAGCCCAGAAGCAGCGCTGGGTGAAAAAGCTTTTAACGATCTCTCGCTGTCCGCATCGGGGCGGCAGTCGTGTGCCAGTTGCCACGCAGCAGTTGTCGGACACGCGGCCCCCAATGCGCTGGCGGTCCAGTTGGGCGGTGCCAATTTGAATGTTCAAGGTGTACGGGCCTCGCAGTCTTTACGCTACCTCGCAACCAACCCAGCCTTTCACATTGACGCAGAAGGAACGCCCACAGGCGGATTCTTCTGGGATGGCCGCGCCGATACCTTGGCGATTCAGGCCGCCGGCCCGTTGCTCAGGGACATTGAAATGGCCAACACGGACAAGGCGAGTGTGGTCCGCAAAATAGCCAACGCAGCATGGGCGGCAGACTTCAAGTCCGTATATGGTGACAACGTTTTGAATGACGTTGACCTTGCTTTTGCAAAACTCACGCTGGCGCTGCAGCGTTACCAATTGGAAGACGACAGCTTTCAATCCTTCTCAAGCAAGTACGACGCCGTGTTGCGAAACGAGGCAACTTTGAGCGCACCTGAAACACGGGGGGCTGGCATTGTTCAACAGCGAAGACAAGGGCAACTGTGCCTCTTGTCACACCTCTGAAAAATCAGCCAATGGTTGACCATCCGCTGTTCACCGACTTCACCTACGACAACCTCGGTGTGCCTAGAAATGCTGAGATCGCAGCTAACAGCAACCCTGCTTATTTTGACCTTGGCCTGTGTGATCGAGATGACATGAAGACGCGAAGCGATTGGTGCGGTGCGTTCAAAGTCCCGTCGCTGCGCAACGTCGCGCTGCGTCCTGTGTTCTTTCACAACGGCAAATTCAAGACCCTGAAAGAAGCGCTTGTTTTTTATGTGCAGCGCGACACCCATCCCGAGAAATGGTACCCAGTCAACCCTGACGGCAGCATTCAAAAGTTTGACGACTTGCCGTCCAAGTACCGCGTCAATGTGAATACCGAAGAGGCGCCGTATGACCGCCACCCTGGAGAAGTGCCCGCCTTGAACGACGCAGAAATTGACGATGTCATCGCCTTCCTGAAAACACTCAATGACGGCTGGACCGGCCGCTGATAGATCAACCCAATGAAAGAATCCAACATGAAAACAACGCTAATTCGTTCTGTCTCTGTCGCCTTGGGCATGGTTTCGATGGCCTTGGCAGTATCAAGTGTGGCTGCCGCCGCAGATCTTGAGGTGGCCTTGGTCATTAAAAACCATCAGTTTGCACCCGCCGAAATCAAGGTGCCAGCCAATCAGCGCGTTCGTCTGACGATGCATAACCAAGATGCTACGCCAGAGGAGTTTGACAGCCACGATCTGAATCGGGAAAAGGTCGTTCCGGCCGGCGCTAAAGCCGTCATTTTTATCGGCCCACTGAAACCCGGACGCTACGCCTTCATGGGCGAGTACAACTCAGCCACGGCCAAAGGGGCCGTCGTCGCGGAATAACGTCGAGCAAAAAGAAAGTCACTATGTTCGCAACTGGTTTGATTGTCTTCAGAGAGACGCTTGAAGCGGCATTGTTCGTTGGCATCATCGCTGCCGCCACGCGGGGAATTGAACGACGCAGTCTTTGGATGGCGGGTGGCGTTTTGGTCGGGTTTGCAGGGGCATTGTTGATGGCTGCGGGCATGCAGCAAGTCAGTGTCTGGGCTGATGGAATCGGTCAAGACTTGTTGAATGTTGGCATCATTTCCATCGCGTTGTTGATGTTGGCTTGGCACTGTATTTGGGTTTCTACCCATGGCCGGGAAATGGCGAAAGAGGCTAAGCAAGTGGGCTTGTCGGCGGCCCATGGCTCAAGTTCATTGTGGGCGTTGTCGGTGGCAGTGGCCTTGTCTGTTTTACGCGAAGGGGCAGAAACCGTCTTGTTCATCGCGGGCTTCATGTCGGGCTCCACTGAGCAAGGGGCGACGATGCTGCTGGGCGCCGTCATGGGTTTATTAGGTGGCGCACTCGTGGGAGTGTTGATTTACCTGGGGCTGACCAAAGTTAAAACACAGCATTTATTTTCTGTGACCAACGTCTTGATCTTGGTGCTCGCCGGTAGTCTGGCCAGCCAGTTGGCCAAGACCCTGAACCAAGCAGGCTTGGTGGAGCGCTGGTCTGAACCACTTTGGAATATGTCCAACATTCTGTCTAATGATTCTTCGCTTGGTGTTTTTCTGCATGCCTTGATGGGTTACGAAGCCAGCCCTTCTGTTTTGCAGTTGCTGTTTTATGCCGGTGCTGTTAGCTTGATTTGGACGGGCACGTTCCAAGCCCAAAAAAGACAAATAGGACGGTGATCAAAGGACGTGTTCAGTTCAATTTCCACACTCATTTTTTTGAAAATCTATGCGTTTAATAAATACCGCAGGTCTCGCGCTTGTCCTTTTTTCTGCGCTGCTGCAAACCGCAGCGCAAGCTGAACCGAATGACTACATCCGAACGCCCTCGGTAGAGCAGGGCGAAAAAGAAATTGACTTCAAATGGGGTTCGCAAAAAAACAAAGACGGCACCCGTGAATCCGCAACCTCAATCGGTTTGGGGTACGGCGTCAACTCTTTTTGGTTCACCGAGGTCTACGTGAAATACAACCGTTTGTCCGGAGAGAGCAATGCGTTTGATGCATGGGAATGGGAGAACCGATTTCAATTGACTGAGATCGGTAAATACCCTGTAGACCTTGGATTCTTGCTGGAAATTGAGCGACCCAAGAACCGTGCTGAAGGCTACGAATTAACCTATGGCCCTTTGGTGCAATCCGAATGGGGAAAGATTCAAGCCAACGTCAACGTTCTGATTCAAAAGCATGTTCAAGCCACCACACCCTTCGACACCGAAATGCATTACCAAGGGCAAGTGAAATATCGACAATCCGAGCTATTTGAATGGGGTGCTCAAGCTTTTGGTTCTGTGGGACCGTGGGATCGCTGGAGTGCTTCCAGCTCCCAAGAGCAGAAGTTTGGACCGGCCTTGTTTGGAAAAATCAGAACGGGGACCAAACAGGCTATTAAATGGAATGCGGCACTGTTGCATGGCACGACCAATGCGTCGCCACAGACGACCCTTAGATTCCAGTCTGAATACGAATTTTAAAAATGGAGTGCGTCACCGAGTCACCGAGTCACCGAGTCACCGTTTGACCAGCGATGAATCAAGGCTTGATAGGCATGAGCGGCGCCAACACAGCTCCTCCAATTTGATGCTTGTTCAGTGCGTTGGCGATGAAGCCCGAAGTCTTCATCTCCTCCACAAAACGCTGAAGATAAACGAGTGCTTCAGCGTTGCGGTTTTTTGGCAAGCCCATGGCCTGTTCAATCACCATGAAGCGACCCGGCAAGAGCCGCAAATTGGGCAAGCGCTGTGCGTCCATTTCTAGTTGCTGCTTCACACCAGCCGCCACGTCCAAATTTTGGTCCAGGAAAAAATCTACAGTGGCGGGCGATGTCGGTGCGCGCAAGATTTGTGCACTTTTAATTTCGCGGGTTAAAAACAAATCGTAAGCACTGCCTTTGCCCACCGCGATGCGCGTGCCCGTCCTGTCAACGTCTTCATTTTTCGTGATTCTGGAATCTTGACGAACCAGGTAACTGCCTTCAATCAAGACATAGGGCGCTGTGAACGCGATGTCTTTGCCGCGCACTGGATCAACGGCAAAAAATCCAATGTCGGCTTTGTCCTGGCTCAGCGCATCGACTGATTTTCCGGCCGAGTCAAAAACCACCAGTTCAAGGGGTAGCCCCAGCCGCCGGGCTAACTCGGTGGCCAAGTCAACCGACACGCCCACAGGTTGCCCTGTTGCATCTTTGTTAGCCAGAATCGGATTACCCAAATTGATCGAGGCGCGCAATGTACCTGACGGGGCAAAAGCTGAGGCAACCTGTGCATGGCTTGGCGTCGCCCAAAGGGCCCAACCTATGAAGAAAGCTGCCACCACAGAAGGGCAGAAGGAACGTATAAATGTTGGCATGAGCACCCCCAGACTTAAAAGCAATAGTTTCTCAGGGAAACGGCCGGTGTGATGAAATGAGATTGAATGAGTCATTGTGGAAACCCCTAGTCACCACCAGGTGGAACCCCTTTAGGATTCGTTGCGCTCAACCACACTATTTTTGGAGTCATCTCATGCCTTCTGCTTTTATGATCAAAACCCTGCTGGCGGCTTCTATAGCGGCATTCAGCATGACCGCCACATCTGTGTATGCACAGTCTGAAAAAGCTGCCGCGGTGAGCGGTAAAACCGAGCTGTTGTGGCTGGGTCAAGCAGGTTTTCGCATTAAAACGCCTGGTGGGAAAATCATTGTGATTGACCCTTGGATCACTGGTGGTCCTAAGGCCCCCGTGGCTTTTAAAACTGATTTAGCCGCCTTGGGCAAGATTGACCTGTTGTTGGTGACCCATGCCCACGTTGATCATTTAGGCGATGCCCCTGCGTTGGCTAAGCTGAACAACACGGTGTTGTACGGCCCAGCGGATATGATCACGCCTTTGCAAACGCTGGGTATGTTGCCCGCCAATCTGGGGCATCGTTTCAACAAGACAGGCAGCGTTCAACCTTTGCCCGGCATCAAAGTCACTGCGGTGCAAGCGGAGCACTCGTCCTTGATCGTGTTCAACAATCCGGCGACGGGCAAGAACGAATCCCACCCTGCCGGCGAAGCCATGGGCTACATCATTCAGCTTGAAAACGGCTTCAAAATATGGCACATGGGCGACACCGGTTTGTTTGGTGATATGCAGTTCATCAGTGACCGGTACAAGCCAGACCTGGTGTTAATACCCATTGGCGGCAATTTCACCATGGACCCGGAAGACGCCGCCTACGCCATGAAAACATGGATCAAAACCAAAGCTGTGATCCCGATTCACTACAACTCGAACCCGTTGGCCAAAGGCACCTTGGCTGAGTTTCAAGAAGCTATGAAAGGCTCTGCAACAAAAATTGTGCCCATGACCGAGGGTCAGACGTTAGAGTTTTAAGCTCAAGATAAAAAGCGGCTTGCAGGCTGATGCGTCTCTGGCCTACATAAAATTCTTCAGTCGAGTTACCGCGCTCGACATATTCAACGCTATGGTTTCACCTGATAACGACGTCAATGGATGCTTCGTGAATGAAAGGTGAACCGATGATCGATTTCGTGCTTTTGGGCAATAGCACCCGGCTTGCGTTGCCGGTCCTTCAGGCGATGCACAGTGCGGGTAATTTTCGCTGCGCTCTGGTTGGCAGCCCTCAGACTGCTGCGCTGAAATGGTCCCATTTGTGCAGCCAACACGCCGTGATTGAATTCACCCAAGACGATGCGGCGGTGCGGGTCCTCAACCGGATGGCGCAGCAGAATCCCCAAGCCATCCTGATTCCATTTGACTGCGAAGCTATTCGTCTGGTCAATCGTGTGGAGGGGCGTTTAGGCATCAAGTCAATTCCGGTTCCAAACTTGGCAACACTGAATATGTTTGACGACAAATGGACTTTTGCGCAGTTCTGTTTGGCCAACGATTTGCCTGTGCCCAAGACGCGATTTGTCGGCTCGAAGTCGAATCTCGATTTCAGCGTCATCGAAGCCGAATTGGGTTTGCCGTTCATTGTTAAACCGATCAATGAATCCGGCTCTTATGGGGTTCTGGTTGTACACAGTCGCGAAGAGCTTGAGCAAAAAATTCTGAATAATGAGGCCTATCAATGTCGCCCGCTGATTGCCCAAAAATTCATCAAAGGCGCCGACATGTGCATCAACTTGCTCGCAGTCGGCGGTCAACTCCGTGCCGTATCGGTCCATAAATCGGGCACAACTTTCATTGAATTTGTACCTCATGTGGAGTTGGAGGCTATCGCTGAAAAAATCTGCTTTGCCAGTGGTTACAACGGCGTGATGAATCTGGATGTTCGTCTTGAGACGCATACCGGACGTGTGTTTTTGATCGAATCTAATCCGCGTTTTTGGGCGACGTTAGCATCGACGGTTGCTTGTGGGCTCAACTTCGCGGCTGAAAGCGTTAAGCGCACTGAGCCGACGGATGTCCCTCGCCGACTCAGCGCAGGCCGTTTTTACGCCAGACACCCACTCTTGAAGCCATCCTCATGGTGGCGACTCGTGTCAGACCCTACCGAAAGTGGTCGCATGCTCAGGGCACGCGCTTTTGATCTTTACGGTTTAGGTGAACTTGTGCGGCACCTGCTCGCCATGATCGGAAAAAACTGGCAGCGGGTCATGGTCCGTAAGTGCTCGGCGACCAGCGCGGGGACGCAATCCTGAGTCAACCGCTGTGCGTCATTTGGCGAACATCGCTGATATCTGAATGACAGCCGGCCCGATCAGCACTGACAAGAGGGCGGGGAAGATAAAAAAAATCAGCGGCACCAGCATCTTGACGGGTATCTTGGCGGCGATTTCTTCCGCACGTTGCATGCGCTTCATACGCATCACCTCAGATTGAATGCGCAGCGATTCAGCCACGCTGGTGCCAAACCTGTCCGCTTGCACGAGCATAGAGACCAGCCCGTCCAAGTCTTCTAGGTTGATGCGCAAGGCCAAATTTTTCAAGGCCGTGGAGCGACCCGAGCCCGCCCGTATTTCAAGTGCGGCCAAATTGAATTCTTCGGCAAGCGTCTTGCTACTGCGGACAATTTCCAGTGACACGCGGTTGATGGCGCCATCCATACCCAAGCCGGCTTCAGTGCAAATGACCAAGAGGTCAATCAGGTCGGGCAGCGTGTCTCGCATTTCGTCTGACCGACGGCTCGTCATCCATCTGAGGTAAATATCGGGTAAGTAATAACCAATGCCGGCCAACGTCACGGCATACAAGGCCAGACGCGCGTACGTCGTTGCCGGCGACCACGTCAATATCACCAAGGCCATCAACAGAGGCAGGATCAGCGTCAGCGTGGTCTTCACGGTGAAATAGGATTGCGCCGCAGTCGGCCCCCTGAAGCCTGCACGAATGAACTTCAGTCTGAGCTGCGAGTTTTGCCAGTCCCCATCAGGGACGGACAGTTTGGACATCGATAGGAGCAGCGAATGCCAAGCATTTTCTGGCTGCACTTGCAACGGTTCGCGAACGGCGGACATCGACTGTGCGCTGTGCGTTTGTTTCAGTCGCCGATTGATCTGCCGTTGCGTGAAAAGTTTGACAAGTCCGAACACCAACAAGGCATAAGCTAAAAATGCAACAGCCAATGCAAGAAAGAATAAAACGTCTGTCATGGCGTCTAACCTCAGACCTTGATTTGAACGATTTTCCACATCCACAAGGCACCCAGACAAATCATCACGAGGTTGACCAGCATCAGTGTTCGTCCGCTTGGGGTGATCCAGAGAGTGGACATGTATATCGGGTTGAGAACCGACAAAATTCCGCCCAGTGCAAACGGTAAGCTGCCGATCATGATGCCGGACAATTTGCCCTCCGAAGCGAGGATGCGTATCTTGCCTTTGAGCTTGATGCGTTCGCGCACGGTCTGTGAGAGCGTGGTCAGCAGCTCAGTCAGGTTACCGCCGGTTTTGCGTTGGATCATCAGGGCGATGACTAAAAAATTCAGATCTCTACTGTTGATTCGATCTGCCAGTTGAGCCATGGCATCTTCAAAGGTCATACCGAGTTTTAGGTGCTCAAAGACGGTATTGAACTCCGCACCGACTGGGTCTGGCAATTCATCCCCAACCATGCCGATGGCGATCGTCAAACCGTGTCCTGCTCGCAGCGCCCGCGTCATGAAGTCAAGCGCTTCGGGCAGTTGGTCCTCAAAGCGCAGGCGGCGTTTTTTTTCTCGGTGCATCAGGTAAACCCAGGGTAGCGAAAAAGCTGCTAGACCGACGGTGAAGGACATTAACCAGGGTGCTGTCAGCAGCATGGTGGGTAAGAGCCAAGCCAGCAGCCCTAGACCAGCGCTGAGCGCCATGACCTCGGAGGTTGTGTGCGAGCTGCCCGAGCGCGTTAGCAACAGTCCCAGAGCGCGAACACCCGGAGCGTTCGCCAAGATCCATTGCTGCCAAATCGCCTGCAGCCCAGCGCCAGATTTGAGCAGCTGGCTTTGTGCACCTTCCCGGCGCTGCAGGGCAATCTCCTTGAGTCGACTCGACAAGGCCCGTGAATGGGTGCTGAAACGTCGGGTCCAAAGTGAAGACAGCGCGAGCGCGGCCCCCGCAAACAGTAAAAACAACAACGCCAGTGCGGCATACAACAGGTTTTCTGTCATGGCTGAGTCTCCAGTCCTTGCTCGTCCAGCGGATGCGTTGGATCAAACAGACTTTCGTTGAGAACGATGCCGTAGGTGATGAGCTTTTCGGCCAGTTGTGGTCGAACCCCTGTGGCCTTGAAACAGCCCTTCACCGATCCGTCCGGGTTCATGCCTTGGCGGTCAAAAAAGAAAATTTCTTGCGTCGTGATCACATCGCCTTCCATGCCTGTGATCTCATGAATGCTGGTGATTTTTCGGCTGCCATCATTCAAGCGGCTGGCCTGCACAATGACGTTGATGCCCGAGCTGATCTGCTGTCTGAGTGCCCGCACCGGTAGGTTGACGCCGCCCAGCCCGACCAGGTTTTCTAAGCGCGAAAGCGCATCGCGCGGGGAGTTGGCGTGCACGGTGGTGAGCGAGCCGTCGTGGCCGGTGTTCATGGCCTGCAGCATGTCGATGACTTCGCTGCCGCGCACCTCGCCCAAGACGATCCGGTCGGGCCGCATCCGTAGGCTGTTTTTGACGAGTGAGCGCATGGTCACCTCGCCGGTTCCTTCTAAGTTGGGTGTGCGGGTTTCTAAGCGCACCACATGGCTTTGTTGCAGCTGGAGTTCGGCGGTGTCTTCGATGGTGATGATGCGTTCACCCTCTGGGATGTAGCCCGACAAAATATTCAACAGCGTGGTTTTTCCTGAACCCGTGCCGCCTGAAATCAGGATGTTGACCTTGGCCTTGACGAAGCCTGCCAGCAGCTCGGCCATGCCCGCCGTCAAGGCGTGTTTTGTAATCAGGTCGGCCATTTTCAGGGGGATGACTTCGAAGCGGCGGATCGACAAGGCCGGGCCGTCAATCGCCACCGGCGGGACGATGGCGTTGACGCGCGAACCATCGGCCAGCCGCGCATCTGCCATCGGGCTGGACTCGTCAACACGGCGGCCCACGCGCGAGACAATTTTGTCGATGACTTTCATCAAATGATCGTTGTCGTTGAAGCGGGTACCCACCAGTTCGAGTCTCCCTTTGCGTTCGACAAACACTTTGTCAAAACCGTTCACCATGATTTCACTGATGCTGTGGTCTGCCAGTAAGGGTTCCAGCGGGCCTAGACCGAGCACTTCGTTTTGCAGATCTATGATCAGTTGGCGATGCTCTTGTTCATTGACCGGCAGTTGTCCTTCCTCAATCAGCAGGTCGACCATATGCGCCAACTGGCTGCGGATCTGTTCTTCGGGCAGGCTTTCAGCCGCCGCCAGATCCATCCTTTTTAGCAGGGCTTTGTGGAGTCCTATCTTGGTAGCGAAATAGCCCGGTGACAGATCCTTGGCGAGTGGTCGCGCAGGCGCCTGTGTTGTTGGCGTTTGAGGTGGCGCTACTGTTGGCTCAGGCCGTGGGGTCGCCGCTGGTGGTGCCAGCGGGACAACTTGTTCCGGGGCGCGCTTGCCCCCTGGCTTGAAAGCCTCGCCTTGAGCCCAGGCCGCTATTTGATCCCGAAGTGTTGCCATATTGATTTCTCGGTTGGCGTACGCCCCGTCAGTTCTGCGGCCCACGCGTTGATGGTCTTGGCAAAGTCTGATTTCGGTTTCAAGCGTACCGCTGCAATCCCTTTCAAAAGGGAAATTTCAACCCCGTCTGACTCCAGTGGCACAACGCGACTGACACGAAGGCCGACCGTCTTTTCGAAATCAGCAATTCGCACGATAGATTTTTGGGTGAATGCATTGACAACGATAGACAGCTTGGCTGCGGCATAGCCCAAGCTCTCCCACATGCGGATGACCTGGCTTGCGTGCCGCACCGAGGGTACGTTCATTGTTGTCACGACCACCAGCTGGTCCAGCAGTTCCAACACGCTCAGGCTGACCGTGTCTAGCTGCAAGTCCAACAGCACATAGTCGTAGTGCTGCACGGCGATGCGGATCAGTCGGTCGACATAGCCAGGCGTGATGTGCAGCAGTTGATCAATCGTTTGTGGTGATTGGATCAAATGGAAATTGGCCGCGATGTGGTGTGTCATGCCTTCGAGTAATGCACCATCCAGCCGCTCGATTTCGTCCGCAAAATCGGCCAAATTGTGCATCGCTGTCTCGTGCGTCAGAAACAGCTCGACATCTCCAAACGGCAAAGACAGATCTATCAGCAATACGCGCAAGTTCAAAGTTTGGCTTAATTCCGAAGCCAGATTGGCGACCACGCAACTGGCACCGTCACCGCCCTTGGCGGGCATGACGCCGATACAGCGGCTGACTTTTCCGCCGGTCTGACGGGCGCTGAGAAATCGGGACTCGGCCCTCACAACGGCTGCGTTCAGGGCGTCCGGGGAGTCTGATGAAATGACTTCACGAACGCCGGCGCGCATGGCACGCAGCAGAAAGGCGGACTCAGGATTTGTACAAACCAACAGGACAGCCGCCTGTGGCAGTGCTGCACACAGTGTTTCAATTTTTTCGAGCAAAGCATCGTTTTGCGCGAAGCCACCCAACAGCACCAAGTCTGGTTTGCTTGCGACCACACGGGTCTGTAGCTCGTCCAGTGAGCCTTGCAAGCCACTGACTTGATGTTGTGCCCCCAAGGTGGTCGCTGGCATCTGCCAGGCTTGGCTTGAAAATAAAACGATGTGCATGGTGCTCAGCTACAGACGCTGTTCACTTCGCCGGCAATGACATTGCGCATCGCCTCCCGAACCTGTGCACTGCGGTAGGCCGGAATGGGCAGGGTGATGGATGAGACCGGAATCAGCAATTGAGCCTGCAGGTTGCTCAGGCTGGCTTCGACCAGCGTGCAATTGGATGGCGTGCAGTTGGCCGGTGAGTAAGTTAACACCAGCCAGTCGCTGCGCGTGCCGACGACGATTTGGCCGGAAGCTTCAACAAAGTATTGCACCTTGGCCCTGATCAGGGCCTGCTGCACAGCGCCTGTGTCACACACGCTGGCCAATCGGCTCGCTAGGCGCGAGGCCTCCACCGCGGTATTGACGACCAGCATGAAGCGGGCGAACTCGATCACGCCAATCATGGCCATGAAAAAAACAGTCAAGGACAGCGCAAACTCGACCAAGGCTGAACCTGTGTGGTGGCGATTTGGCGGGCGCATCAGTTGATCTGCCTCATGGTCATGCTGATCGGCCCGAAGGTCAGGCTCGTTGTGTCTCCCACGACACCAGACAAAAAACTGGCAAAGTACAAGGGGTGCTGGTAGCCAGAGGCCGTGACGGTCACCAAGTTGATGGTGGTGGCGCTGGTGACCGTCAGGTCCGCCGAGGTGCGTTGCGAGCGGTGGGTGGTCGGTGTGTTGACTGCATCGGCGATACCCACGCTAAAGCTGCTGGCGGAAAATCCCGGCAATAGGACACTGCCGGCGCAGGGTTTTGCGCTGCTCGGGTTGCCATTGGTGAGCAAGCATCCGGCCGCTGTGTAGCCCGTGCCCGGTGCTTCAGTGGAGAGGTAACGAGCGGCGTTGCGGACTTGATTGACGATCACTTTGTAAGCCGCAATGGCCTGTGAAAACTCGACCGATGCAAGTGTCAAAAATAGCAAAATGGGCAGTAACAAGGCCAGCTCCACCAAGACCGCACCGCCGTTTGTCGAACCGTCGTTGTATCGGCGGTTTTGAGACTCAGAGCGTTGGCCTCGCAACATCATTGCACCAACACCGGCACCAGCGGACCGATGGCATCTGTCCCGCCCGCAAGACCGGCCGTTCTGCAGCCGGACAGCGGGTCGTCTGCGCGGCCTCTGAACTCTATTTCTGCATTTTGTGGCGATGTTTTGGGGCTGAGCATCAGCGCACAGGCCCACCCTAAAATCGGTTTAGCGCCTGTTCCACAGGCTGAACTGCTGCAGGCGACGACAGGCATAGACACCAGACGGCGTGACGATGCACCGTACTGCGTGTGCACATTCGCCGGGGTGGTGTAACTGGGAATGTGCCCTTGAAACGGCTGCCGGCTGGGCGCGCGGTTTTGCATGTAGTCGCTGTAAGCGCCACCTACCGGCGGCGGGCGATAGCCGTAGCCGGTGAGGTCTGGAATGGCCATGGCGGGGTCGAGTCCGCTGCCGCCCTGTTTGTAAACCCCGAAGCGGGAATTCCAGCCATCGTCCAAAGAAGTGACCACACCTGTTTTGATCCCAATACAGCGGTTGGCGGCGGTCGGTACTTCGCAGTTGCCAAACCCTATGAAGGCCTCTCCATAGGCCTCTAAGGCGCCAGACGTGTCGGTGCCCAGCACATTGGCCCAGGTGAAGAAGCCACTGGATTGCGTGGCTCCGAGGGTGATCTTGTCACCGACCGAGTAGCCGAAAGTGCTGGCGTTCGCGCCCGCACCTTGGCACATTGACATTGGGATGGCACAAACACTTTGGGAAGGCATCACGGTGGCGGTCGCCGTGGCGATCAAGTTCGATGAACCGATGCCCAACAAACCCATGAAAAAATGGCTCAAGCTGGGTTGCGTCACAGCGCAGCGGGCGAAGCGTGAAGTCGCGGCTGCACCACCGCCTGCCGCTTGGTAGCTTCCACCTAAGGTCGTGCTGAAGGTGGGGCTGACTTGGCTGGTGCCCACCAACTCGGACTGGAAGTTGCGCCAGTTGTTCGCGCCTGCGACAAACTCTCCTGCCAAGGCGCCGCGGCTAGGGGCATCTGACAAACCATTGAGCTCCAGTACTGCTGCTAAGGCGCAGGCATCGGCAGCGTTTTGCAGTTCTGCCTGCACCATTTGCAGACGAGCCGCATCGATGGACAAGCCGACAAAACCCAGCATCACCAACATGGCCAGTGCGGTGGCCACGGCAAATACCCCGTGCTGTTGCTGAGCCCCGCGCACCGGAGCGCTGGGTCGTTCAGTCATGGCAGCTGGGGTGAGAAACTGGTGGCCGGTGGCGGGAGCAAATACCGGTCGTAAGCAGGCTTGATTTCGCTGGCAGCGGGTTGCAGTGCTGCACTCGGTGCATGGCGTGACGACGGTGGCAGAAGCTGGGCCTCCAGCGCTTTTTTAACGGCGAGGCCGTGGTCTTGCTGATCGATCAACACCGGCGAACAGCCGGACACACACAGCAGTGCGAGCCCTGTGATCGCCGTCATCGCATTTTTAAGGACTGGCATCGCGCTCTCCTGCTGGGGTCGCTCGTGCTGGTTTGGCGCCCTGTAGCCGATTTTCGAGAAAAAATTCTCGCCGTGTTGGCGGCAGCACCGAGTCGGTAGGCAAGCTGGGCGCTGCTTCCGTCGCCTGCACCAACCGGGCGCGGACCACCACTACCAACTCTGTCAGGTCGGCTACAAACTGGTTGCTGCGAAACAAGGCACCCAAAATGGGCAACTCGCCGAGTACCGGAAAGGCGTTCCGGTTGGCGGTGGTGCTGTTGCGAACCAGACCGCCAATGACCAGACTTTGGCCGTCCAAGAGTTGCACCGTGGTGGAGACCCGGCGCGTCGTGAAAGCCGGTAGCAGCGTGGTGCCGCTGGCGCTGCTAGCGCTCACTGATTCCTTGGAGATTTCAGACACTTCAGGTGCTACTTTCAAGCTGATGCGGCCACCGTCTAAGACCGTCGGAACAAACTTGAGGCCGACGCCGAACTCGCGTTCTTGCAGCGTCACGGCGGTGCCGCCGGTGCCCACCGATTGGGTGATCGGAATGTAGACCTTGCCACCGACCAGAAAGCTGCCTTCCTGACCGCTCATGGCGACGATGGTGGGCTCGGCCAAGATGCGGACCAGACCATCCTGCTTTTCTGCTTGCAAGTTGACCGCATTACCGTTGCTGAACAGCAGTCCCGCACCGGCGCTGCCGCCGGCGCCTAAAAAATTCGACAGTACATTCCAGCTGATGTCACCGCCGCCAGCGGCCTTAACCTGCAGGCCCAATTTGTCCAGCAGGGACTTGGACACCTCGGCAATACGAACGTCCAGCATCACCTGTTGCGCGTCACGAATGCGCAGCAAGTTAATGACTTGAGATTGACCGCTTGTGCTGCTTGAACTGCTCCCACTGCTGACGGGGCTGGCCGCAGATTGAACGCCCCCGCCGCTGGCGAGGTATCGGTTCAATTGGCGTGAGTAGGCTTGGGCCAGTTGCAGCGCAGCGTCTGCCGCCCCGACGTCTGCCACACTGCCGCGCAACACCACTGAGCCAGAGGCCATCATCAGTTCAATATCTTGTTCAAGGGGCAGGGCCGTTTTCAAGGACTCGGCCAAAGGATCTAGATCTGCGCCGACCTTCACGATGAGCGAGACTGGTGGTCCGGTCGGACGCCACAGCAGGAAGTTGGTGGTGCCAACAGATTTGCCCAAGACATACAACTCCGTGCGTGATATCAGTCGGTAATCCGCCACCTTGGGGTCTCCGACCACCACGCGACTGACCGCCTCCGGCAGCGTCAGCACGACCACGTGCCCGACCACGGCAGCCATCGACGGTTGCCATTGAATCTGTGGTGCAGCAGGCAAGGCCGCAAGCGGCCTGGTGATGATGACTGCAGCAACGGCCACCGCAGCGATCATGCTGGCGCAGTTTTTCTGCGTCACAACTCACTCCCTAAGCCGCGTTGAATACCGCGGAATTCTTCGACGCCGCTGGGCGGTTGTCGGGCTACTGGCGTTGTTTTTGTTGCGGCTGTATTGGATTTTGGTTCGTTGGCTACCTTAACCGCGCCTGAAGACCGGGCGACTTCATGCATCAAATCATCCAAGCGCGTGCCAGTTGAAGTGAGTTGAGCCCTGTCCAGTTCGTTGCGCAGTGCCAGCGACAAGCTGCCCACGCTGCGGGCTAGATCAAGCCGCTCTGATTCGGCGGGCGTCAATTCCAACGTCACGGCGTTTACCACTTTGGGTTTGGCTGGATCGGCGGCAGTTTCTTGCGCGACAGCCAAGACTTTGACACGGTCCAGCACGATCTTCGAAAACGGTTCGTTGCGTGTGTCGCGCGCACTCACCAACACGTCAACGTAACTACCGGGCAGTGCAAAGCCAGCCACACCAATCACATCGTTGACACGGACTGTGATAGCGCGTTTACCGGGTTCCAAAGTGGCAGACAGCCCGCCCTTGATGTCTACTGGGGCCAACCGTGATTCAAGAATCGGTTCGCCTGGCACCAAGGATTGGCGGGTCACGCGGCCAACGACTTTCTCTGGATTTTCAAAACCACCTTGCGGCGCGGTTTGGCTAGGCCATGACAACACCCGAAGGTTGTTGGCCACCAGCGGCATGCCCGCATCCACACCACTGGTCGCGACCACCACGCGCGGACCAACTTTGGCAGAACCACCTAGACCGACCCAGCGCGCGACCAAAAAGACAGCCACCGCCCCGATCAGCAGAGCGATTGAAATCAGGACTGAAGGTTTCAATTGAATCAGTCTGAACTGGCTTTAGAAACACACCACTCATTTATTGGCGTTGGTCAGTGTGTCTTTGATCTTGGTAAAGGTCACCCCGAGCTCTACACCCAGTGCGGTCAGGACGACGACCAACACGACCGCGATAAGCGCGGCAATCAAGGCGTATTCAATCATCGTGACGCCATGCTGGCGTTTGCTAAAACGGCTCAAATGACGATTGCATGCCAAGGCAGTGAAAAATGTTTTCATACAAACCTTCCAAGGAGAAAATCGCTAGCCAAACGGATAAAAGACTCAAATATTTAAAAGCGGTAATTACTTTTATATTTGCGTTTTGATCATCTGGAGAAGCGATTTTGCTGTCAATGGCAAGGCGTATATCTTTGGTTAGCAAATGTAGTCATAGGTGGCCATTTGTAAGTTCGGCTCAGTCCATGGCTTTGCAATTCAGTGCCGGCAAGCGCGCGTGATGTCCATTTCTGGCTGGTAAAGCCCAGTCTGAATATCTGCACTGCCGAGCATCGAGTGAAACAAGTTGTCGTGTGACCATGGCTTTTCCAGTTGCGTCCGCAGGCAAGCGTCGTCCACCGCCCAATGTTGTCGCATGGCCTGAGAGACCCACAATGCCATGGGGACATGGGTTTGGTCTTTTGGCGCCATTTTGTAGGGCATGCCGTGCAAGTAAATACCGTTTTCACCCAGTGACTCGCCGTGGTCGGAGATGTACCAAAGCGCCGTGGGTTGGTCCTGTGTTTTGAGCCAATCGACCGCTTGACCCAGGAAGTAGTCCGTGTAAGCAATGCTGTTGTCATAAGCATTCAGCAGGGCCTGTGCGTTGCATGACGACAGGGCGTTGCTGGTGCATTCCGGTAAAAACTTCTTTTGGTTAGACGGCGAGCGTTTGTAGTAAGCCGGCCCGTGACTGCCCATTTGATGCATCACCACCACGGTGCCGCGGGCACGGCGCTCTGGCGCCAGCAGGGCTATGCGCTCAGTCAGCCCATCGAGCATGATTTCATCCCAGCATTCGCCCGCGGCACACAGAAAAGGGTGCTTGAGGTTGCTGGTGTCGAAGTGGGCAATGCGGTCGCAGACACCCTTGCAGCCGGATTGGTTGTCCAGCCAAAGCACCGCCCAGCCAGCCTTGCGCAGCACGTCGAGCAAGGATTCATAGTTCATAGTGCGTTTGGCGTTGGCCTTGCGGTCTTGGTGCGAAAACATGCACGGCACGGAAATCTCCGTGTTGGTGCCACATGACTGAACCTGATTGAAATAATATAAATCGCCTTCGGCTTGCAAAGCTTGCAGCTGCGGTGTTGTGGCACGCGAGTAACCGGCAATGCCAAAGTTGGCCGCGCGTGCTGTTTCGCCCACCACCAAGACCAGCAAGGGCGCTGCTTTGGCATCGGGCCAGCGAGCGCTGGCGTCATCGCCGATGGTTTGCAGCGGTTGTTGCTGCTGCGCCTGATTATTTTGGGCCAAGCGGCCCACCGCATAGACGGTGTTGAATGGATTGACCATGTAGCGTAGGTTGGTGTGGTTGCGCATCAATGGCGCTAAGTCTTGGAACACCAGCAAAAGCAGTACGGCGGCCAACCCACTGCCCAGCACAACCGCGCCAAGTTGATGCGTCCAACGCTGCCAGCCGATGCCAGCCTGAGGCTGTAAACGCCACCACCAAAGCCCCGGCACGCCCACGCCAATGACCACGGTCAACAGTAAAGTAAGGGAGAGCAGATCTCGCACCTCGGCCGTGTTGGTGTGCATGGCATTGGCCACCATGGTCGGGTCGATGACAACGCCATACATGGCCATGAAATAGCTGGCGGTCATGCTCATGACGAGCAGCACAACCCCGGCGGGTTTACGCCACCAAGGCCAGATCACGACATTGACAAAGACCCACATGAGCAGGGTCAACGCAGCCCAGATCCCGATCAACCCTGCATAGGCGCGCAGGCTGTTGATCTCGGGTAGCTGCGACAAGGCCCACCAAAATGGCGCATTGCCGAGGGTGCTCAGAGCAAGAGCCAGTCCAGCGCTCACGACCCAAGGGTGCAGGCCTTGCAAAGCGGCGCCAGGTCTTAACCACTTCAAGAACATGAGGATGCATCCCGCACTCTCGTGCACAAAGAAGTGATGCTAACAAAATAATTCTTTCTGATGATTTTTATATTCTGATGGAATACTAAGATTACTTAAGGTGTAAATAAAACTCGACAGTAAGCTGCTCAGTCGTCACAATTTCGTTCTTCATGAACGCACCACTGGCTCACTCTGCTTGCTCCCAAACTTGGTATGCGCCATTGCAAAACCCCTTGTTTTGGTTGGCTCTGGGGTTGACCTTCACGTGGGATGTGTTGGGGTTGGACGGATGGGTGATGTCGGTAATTGGTACCGGAGATGGTTTTCCGCTACGGCATCATCCTTTGCTCGCCAGTGTGATGCATGACCAGCTCAAAACTGTCTTATTGGTTCTTTTTGGACTGGCTTGGCTGATGGTGCTCAGGCCTTGCGGTTTGGCGTGTGACCTGAACCTGCGACAGCGTTGGACGTCGATGCTCGGTGTGACCTTGTGTTTGTGCATTGTCAGCAGCCTGAAGCATTTCAGCACCACCAGTTGTCCCTGGGACTGGCAAGCTTTTGGGGGTTTGGCCCAGCCGATCCCGTTTTGGCGTTGGGGTGCCTTGGATGGCGGCTCCGGGCGTTGCTTTCCGGGTGGGCACGCGTCGAGCGCCTTGGCCTTTTTGAGCATTGTCTGGGTTGCGGTCACAGCCGAGTCAGTGACCGCCCAGCGCTGGGGTCGTCAGCTCTTGTGGGTTGTTTTGGGCTTGGGTGCGCTGATGGGTGTGGTGCAGACACTCAGAGGCGCGCACCCGCCCAGTCATACGCTGTGGACCGCCTGGATTTGCGCGGCAGTGGGTTGGGCTTGCGAGTGGGTCTCGCGTCGTTGGTTTGTTCGCTCTGGGGTGTTGATTGCACGTGTTTGATGTCAAAACGGAACAGAGGCGCAACAGCAGTTGATTCGTACTTTTTGTTTCACTCTACAACGCTCAATGTTGAAGCGCACCTTCACTTTGAGCCCAACAAAAAAAACCCGTCGCTGCTGTCTCAGGACGGGGTTTTTGCAAACTGCAGGGCTGTTTTACAGCAAGCCTTTGGTGCGCGCCAAGTGACTGGCTTGTGATCGGCTTTTCACGTTGAGCCTGCGAAACAAGCGCCAAAGGTGCACTTTGACGGTGTGCTCACTGATTTGCAATTCTTCTGCAATGTCCCTGTTGCTCAGTCCGCGGTCTAACATGACCAGCAATTGTTTTTGTCGTTTGGAGAGCTTTTCAGGAACGCCTCCGGCTTCCGCGTCAGGGTCGTCAACCAAAAATAGCCGAAGCGCATTCGTGATTTCAGTTGCACCAGCTGACTTTTGGATATAAGCATCAGCACCGGCTTCAATCGAAAGGTCTTCGTAATCCAGTGCTGGAGATGCCGACAACACAACCAATGGCACGTCAGGGTACTGCAATTTGAGCTCGCGAACACCTGACACACCATGCGTATCGGGTAGTTTGAGGTCAAGGCAGATCAGTTCTGGCGTGCCATGTTTTTGAATAGCGGGTGTGACAGCAGCCACTCGGTCGAGCTCAACAATGTTAGCTTTGCTGTTCAGGCGACGAATCAGCATGACGACAGCTTCCCGCATGAGGGGATGGTCGTCCACAACAAAAATGCTCATCGGCTTAAGAGTTTCAGTGGTCATGGGGATTTAAATATAAGCGTTTATAACCGGACGGATCATAGTGGCAAATGTTACCAGTTGACTTTTAAAGAAAAAACGTAGAACTACGTACACATTAATAATATTCTATTCTGCAACTACTGGATATTTGGGTAATATTTTGGTTGTCAGGCCAACAGGTCCAAAGCGGAGGCCACTTCTTCAGGGCTAACACCTTCTACTGGCTGCAGTTTGGTTTGCAGTTCCAGCAAAGCCTGTGATCTAGTTGCCTGCAATAGTGCAATAGCTGCAGCCGTTTCACGCGGTGATTCAAAGCCCAGGCTTTGCAGCAGCAAACGACCATGTGCATCGACCAATTTGAAGTAGAAAAAACCGTCTTTTTCGCGGTATTGCTTGAGGGAGGGGCGGGCCGCTTTGACTGGCTTGACTGCGCGGGTGTCGGTGCTGCTGCGCAAATTGCGCAAGCCGACGTTTTGCCGCAGCGTCGCTATGAAGGGCGTCGCCAGCCGTCTGGCCTTGACGGCACCCGACTGCAAAATATCTTCCAATTTGCCTGGATCGTTGATCAGTGCTTCATAGCTTTCACGCATGGGTGCCACTTCCCTGTCAATCCGCTCAAACAGTATTTGCTTGGCATCGCCCCAGGCAATGCCGTCGGCATAAGCCGTCCGCAGGGCGATGGTTTCTTCGGCGTTGGCGAAGGCTTGGTAAATTTCAAACAGCGCCGAGCCTTCGCATTTCTTGGCTTCACCAGGTGCTTTGGAGTCAGTGACGATGCCGGCGATTTGCTTGCGCAACTGCTCGCGCGGTGCAAACAATGCAATCGTGTTGTCGTAACTCTTGCTCATCTTTCGACCGTCCAGCCCAGGCAGTGTTGCTACCGAGGCTTCAATCGCGGCTTCGGGCAGCACCAGCTGCTCGCCATACAGATGGTTGAAGCTCTGAGCGATATCGCGGGCCATTTCAATGTGCTGAATCTGGTCTCGGCCAACCGGCACCTTGTGCGCTTTGAACAGCAAAATGTCAGCGGCCATCAACACCGGGTACATGAAGAGACCCGCCGTGACATCGGTGTCCGCGTCGTGGCCGCTGGCGGTATTTTTGTCGACCGAGGCTTTGTAGGCATGGGCGCGGTTCAGCACGCCCTTGCCTGTGACGCAGGTCAACAACCAGCAGAGTTCTGGAATTTCAGGAATGTCCGATTGGCGATAAAACGTCACTCGCTCCGGATCTAGCCCTGCGGCCAGCCAGGTAGCGGCGATTTCGAGCGTGGAGCGTTGAATACGCGCAGGCTCGCCGACCTTGATCAATGCGTGGTAGTCAGCCAAGAAGTAAAAGCTCTCAGCGCCGGGCGCCAAACTGGCCCGGACCGCTGGTCGAATGGCCCCCACGTAGTTACCGAGATGGGGGGTGCCCGAGGTGGTGATGCCGGTCAGGACGCGCAGTGGACTCATGGGAACTCAGATTTCAAAAGAGGCCAATCTGGCCAAAAAGAGGGATGCCAGGGTCTAGGCATTGACCTTGGTGATGACTTTGTTTTAGCGCAGCAAGAAGGCCAGGGGTGACAACAGGGTTTGTAGTGCGCCGTAGGTCAGAGCCATCAGCGGTTGCATCCAGAACGAACTGATCACGCCGGTCAGGACCAAGCCCATGACGATGAAAAATCCCCAAGGCTCAACGCGCGACACCAAGTTGGCTTGCCGCCACGGCAAAAGGCCAACCAGAATGCGGCCACCGTCAAGAGGCGGCAACGGAAACAGATTGAAGACGAACATGACGACGTTCACCAACATGCCGGCACGGCACATTTCGAGCACAAATCGCTCGTTGATGCCGGCGGACGCTGCGCCATAAAACAAAGCACCCCACACCAGGGCCTGGATGAAGTTGGCACCGGGACCCGCCAAGGCGACCCAGATCATGTGTTGCTTGGGGTTGCGCAGGTTGCCAAATTGCACGGGAACTGGTTTGGCATAGCCAAACAAAAAAGTGCCCGCTGTGGCGATGTACAAAACCAGTGGCATGACGATAGTGCCGACCGGGTCAATGTGTTTGAAAGGGTTCAAGGTCACCCGTCCCATCGACCAGGCGGTGCTGTCGCCAAAGTAGTGCGCTACGTAGCCGTGGGCTGCTTCGTGCACCGTGATAGCAAAGACCACGGGCAGGGCGTAAATGGCGATGGTCTGAATAAGGTTGGCAAAGTCCATGCGCAGATTGTCTCAGACGCTGAGCGCGTTTACAGACCGAGCACGGCCAAGTCGCCACGGCCTTCCCGGATGATGACGGCTTCACCACCGTCGCTCATACCGGTCAGGTCGATCACGGTGGTGGCTTCTAGCGGGCAGGCGCCAGCATCAATCACCGCGGCTAGTTCATGTTCAAACTGACGCCGGATTTCTTCTGCATCATTCAGCGGCTCAGTTTCTCCCCGGGGAATTAGTGTGGTGGCCAACAGCGGCGAACCGTGTAATTCCAGCAGGGCTTGAAGGGCTTTGTGGTCGGGCACGCGAAGGCCGATGGTCTTGCGCGACGGGTGGCTGAGCCGGCGCGGCACTTCTTTGCTGGCTTCCAGAATGAAGGTGTAAGGCCCGGGCGTGGCCGCTTTAAGGAGCCGGAATTGCTGATTGCCAACCCGCGCGTAATTGGCTAACTCGCTGAGGTCGCGGCAAAGAATCGTCAGGTGGTGCTTGTCATCGACCCCGCGGATGCGGCGCAAGCTGTCAGCGGCGGTTTTGTCGTCGAGGTGACAGACCAACGCGTAGCTGGAATCTGTCGGGACAGCCGCAACACCGCCTCGGGCCAGCAGTGCCACGGCCTGTTTGAGAAGGCGCGGTTGCGGATTTTCGGGATGAATTTCAAAAAATTGGGCCATGTGCAGATTCTCTCAGTCGTGTCTTGTTCAATTCAGGATTCGACCGGTTGTAGCTTGACCTGTTTCAGGGCCTGGCTCTCTCGGGCTGTTAACCAGGCGCCGAGCGCACCGCACAGCGCGATCATGCTAATGCCAATCAACGACCAGCCATCGGGCACATGTGAAAAAGCCAGCCAGCCGCCCAGCATGGCGAAGCCGATCTGCGCATAGAAAAAGGGTGTCATGGTGGCTGCGGTTGTTCGGGTGTAGGCCAAGATCAATAACAGGTGCCCAGCAGTGGCTGCCAATCCCATCAACATCAGGCCGGCCCACAGCCACCATGACGGCAGTGAGGTCCAGACAAAGGGCAGTGCCAACGACGCGATGAGCGTGCCGACCCAGCCGGTATAAAAATGCATGGTGACCGGGTCTTCGGTGCGGGCCAGTTTGCTGGTCAGTACCTGAAACCACGTATTGGTGAACACCACCACCAAGGGGAAAAGAATCGACCAGCCGAAGTGTGCACTGCCTGGTCGGATGATGATGAGTGTGCCAACAAAGCCGCCGATGATGAGAGACCAGCGCAGTCGCGACACTTTTTCACTCAGTGCGGTGGCCGCCAGCAAGGTGATTGCCAGCGGCACGATGGCGACGATCGAGGTGAACTCGGCAACCGGCATGTGCTTGAGGCTTAAAAAGGCAAACAAGCTGCTGGCCAGCAGCAGCAAGCCGCGCAATAGCTGAAATTTGGGGTGGGCTGTTCGCAATGAGCGCCAGCCACGGGTTGGCAAGATCAACGCTGTGGTGGCCACGGCTTGGAAAAAGTAGCGGAACCACAGCGCCATCAGCAATGGCACTCCGGCACTGATGATTTTGGTCGTGGTGTCGAGTGTGGCAAAACAGGCTACTGCCGCAATGACCAGCGTTATGCCCCACGCTGCCGAAGGAGCGAGCCTCACTGGATGCGGTCTTCCAGCAACTCCCAAACGGGTGTCAGCTGGCCCGGTAAAAATGGCAGGGTGCCGAGGTCGGTATGACTCTCGACAGGGCTGTGAAAGTCACTGCCGCGCGACGCTGCCAAGCCGAATTCACGAGCGGTTTCCGCGTACTTGATGTACTCCTGCGCGGTGTGACTGCCGGTCACGACTTCGACCGCCCGACCACCATGGTTTTTGAATTCAGTGAAGAGTGCGTACTCTTCATTGGGTGTGAATTTATAGCGGGCCGGGTGTGCAATCACCGCCACACCTTGGGCTTGTGTAATCCAAGTGACAGCGTTTTGCAGGGTGGCCCAGCGGTGCGGCACGAAGCCGGGCTTGCCTTCGGTCAGGTATTTGCGAAAGACGTCGGCGGTTTCTTTACAGACGCCGGACTCGACCAGAAAGCGCGCAAAGTGCGTGCGCGAAATAAGTTCGGGGTTACCGACAAATTTTAAGGCGCCTTCATATGCGCCCTGGATGCCGACCTTGGCCAAACCGTCGGACATTTCCATCGCGCGCTCGCGACGTCCACCGCGCGTGTCATGCAAACCTTGCTTCAATACTGCGTCATCCGGGTCGAACCCTAGTCCGACGATGTGCACGGTTTCACCGGCAAAGGTGACCGATATTTCCACACCCGTGAGGTAGCGCATGCCTTGTGCTTTGGCCGCGGCCGCGGCACGGTGCTGGCCACCGACTTCGTCGTGGTCGGTCAGGGCCCATAGCTCAACGCCGTTGAGCTTGGCGCGTTCAGCCAACGCCTCTGGGGTCAAAGTGCCGTCAGAGACGATCGAATGGCAATGCAAGTCTGCATTGAGGATGTTTTTTGAAATCACGTTTTTTATTTTAGGCTTTTTGCTAAATCGGCGAGCGTCAAAGCTCTGCGCCTTCGACCAAAAAGCGCACTCGCCGCACGCCTTGCCATTCGTCGGCATCCAACCTGAACGCCAAGGTGACCTTCGCTGGAAGCGATTCAGTGCGACCGAACCAGATGCCGTCGACTGGTTGGCCTTGGTGTTTGAGTTTGAGGGCGAGGTGCTTTTCGCCGACCAGTCGCTGCGACACCACTTCGAGTTCTTCGCTGAACGTTGGCGCGGCAAAACCTTGTCCCCAAACGGCCGTGTGCAACGTGTCGACAACGTCGGTACGCCGGTACTCAGGTGCCAGCGGACCGTCGGTATCGAGCCGTCGTGTCAGCGTCCCCGCGTCGAGCCACTCATGGGCGACCTCTTGCAAGGCGTGTTCAAACGTGTCGAAGTTTTCTTCGTCGATGGTGCAGCCAGCGGCCATGGCATGACCGCCAAAACGCAGCAGCACACCCGGATGGCGTTTGGCCACCAAGTCCAGCGCGTCACGCAAGTGAAAGCCGGGGATCGAGCGGCCTGAACCTTTGAGCTCGTGATCTTTCCCGGGGGCTTGGCTGGCCGCAAAGACAAAGGTCGGGCGATGCATTTTGTCTTTGATGCGCGAGGCCACGATGCCGACCACACCCTCATGAAAATCAGGGTCAAAAATCGCGATCGCGGGCGGTGGTGCTTCGTCTTCGTCAATCATGGCGTCAGCGGCCAACTCTGCCTGCTCGCGCATACCGGCTTCAATGTCGCGGCGCTCACGGTTGATGGCGTCGAGCGTTTTGGCGAGCTCTTCGCCGCGGCCCAAGTCATCGGTCAGCAAACATTCAATCCCCAGCGTCATATCTGACAAGCGTCCGGCCGCATTGATGCGCGGGCCGAGGGCAAAGCCGAAGTCGAACGCCGTGGCCACGTTCGCTTGCCGGCCCGCTGCCAAGAACAAACCTCTGATACCGGCTTGCAGCGCACCGGCGCGAATGCGCTTCAGGCCTTGGGCCACGAGTCGGCGATTGTTCGGGTCGAGCTTCACCACGTCGGCCACGGTGCCGAGCGCCACCAGCGGCAACAAAGCGTCGAGTTTGGGTTGACCGGAGGCGTCAAACACGCCGCGCTTTCGCAGTTCGGCGCGTAGCGCGAGCAGCACATAAAACATCACGCCGACGCCAGCGATGGACTTGCTTTCAAAGGTGCAGGCGGGCTGGTTCGGGTTGACGATGACGTCGGCGTCTGGCAGTACGATCTCACCGTCCAGCAGCGCTGGCAGGTGGTGGTCTGTCACCAGTACTTGCATGCCGAGCGCTTTGGCACGGGCCACGCCGTCGATGCTTGCGATGCCGTTGTCGACGGTCACCAACAGGTCCGCGCCAGCGGCTTTGACGCGATCAGAGATCGCCGCCGTCAAGCCATAGCCGTCGACCACGCGGTCGGGGACCAAGTAACTCACGCTCGAAAAATTCAGCGGCGCACCGAGCAGCCGCAGACCGCGCACGCCGACAGCGCAAGCGGTCGCACCGTCGCAGTCGTAGTCAGCGACGATGCAGATCTTGCGACCCGCCGCCATGTTGTCGGCCAGCAGCACGGCGGCTTCGGCCGCGCCGTGCAGCGCACTGGGCGGCAGCAGTCTGGCTAAGCCATCGTCGAGTTCATCCGGGCTGAGCACGCCGCGTGCGGCATACAGCTGCGCCAACAACGGGTGCACACCGGCTTGTTGCAAAGCCCAAACGCTGCGCGGGGGGGCATCTCTGACAGTGATTTTCATAAGGTCTCCAGCAGGCCCAGCAAGGGCTTGGGTTTCAGTAATTGGTTGAAGCTGCGCAGCAGGCTGCGGGGTGCGCTTTCAAAGGTGAGGGCAGTGCGCTCGCCGCATAGCGTCAGCCGCACGACTTCGCCAGCAGCTTGACGGTTCAGCCAGTCTTTGGCTTCAAGTGCGTCGAGCGCTGCCCAGGCCGATGCGTACGCTTCCCAATCATCGCGCAGAGCGCTGTCAACCAGCGTGCGTGGGGCACTGAGTTGCTGCCGCTCAGGTGAGGCAGCAGGACGACGACCTTGCTCAGGCAACTCGCCTGTGCCACTGAACCAGATCGAGTTAATGGGTAATTGCCGCTGGCTCGTTCGAGCATCGTTGATGGGGTGGGTGTAAAGCAACATCTGCATTTCGTTTTGCAGGCGGCGCAGTGTTTTACCGCTGCTGCCGGCGGGCAGCCAAGGGTCGACACTGCGGCCGAGCACGCGGTCTAGCGAGGCCGTTGGCAAGTTTCGGAAAACGTCGCCTTCAGCCAGCCAGCGCTGCGGCGCAATGTAATGCAGGCGAATGCCGTCAGCCTCGAAATACACCTGCATGGCGGCCATGAGCGTGCGTGAATCGGCTTCACTCAGCGCCAAGGCATCGGGGTTGGTCAGCGTGGCGTGTTCTCGGCCCATGAGCCAGTGGCACGGTGTCACGTAAGCCCAGCTGTGCGTGCGTGTTTCTTCGCCGGCTTCGCCTTGCGTTCGTTGCTCATGTTCCCAGGCTGCCCATGGAATCAGGCCATCACGCATTCCGTCGCCGTCGAGCCCATGAACCCGTGCCAGCGCCCGCTCATGGGGGGGCGACATCGACAGTGCGTCGTTGTTGTCGGTGCCAGCCAACTGCATGCCTTGCAACAGTTTGGCGAAGTGGCGGGTGTGCGCCGCCGGCAAGGCTTTCAGGGTAGCCAACCAGCTAGCGTCAGAGCAGGCTGCAAAAGCCAGCAGCAGATGGGGTACAGGCGGCGCAGAGGCCGAAGCGCTGGTCGGGTAAAGGGTGGACATGCCGCTATTGTCCGGGATGCCACAATGGCCCGCATGCAAATTCCCTATGAGTTGATATTAGGCTGGCGTTACACGCGCGCCGGCCGATCCACGCGGCGTAACGGATTCATTTCCTTTATTTCCGGTGTGTCCATGCTGGGCATTGCGCTAGGCGTGGCCGCGCTCATCATCGTGCTCAGCGTGATGAACGGTTTTCAAAAAGAAGTGCGCGACCGCATGCTCGGCGTGATTGCGCACATTGAGGTCTTTGCGCCGGGTGGTGCGGCCTTGCCCGACCTGCAAAAAACCTTGACGGAAGTTCGGCAAAACAAACAGGTCATTGCCGCGGCCCCCTTCATCGCCGCGCAAGCGTTGCTGGCGCGTGGCGAAGACATGAAGGGCGCCTTGGTGCGCGGCATTGACCCAGCGCTCGAAGGCGGCGTCACGGAGCTCGGCGCACAACTCAAAGACCGTGTTTTTCAGCGGCTGGTGAGCGGCGAATTTGGCGTCGTTCTCGGGGCCGAGCTGGCGCGGTCGATGGGCGTTCGTCAAGGCGACAGCGTCACTTTGATTGCGCCCAGTGGGCAAGTGACACCGGCGGGCGTGGTGCCACGTCTCAAGCAGATGACGGTGGTGGGCACGTTTGACTCCGGCCATTTTGAATACGACTCCGCGCTGGTCTTGATGCATCAAGACGACGCCGCTAAAATTTTCAGACTGGGAGGTCCGACCGGTATCCGCATCAAGTTGCGCGATCTGCACCAAGCCCGCGAAGTGGCCCTAGAACTGGTCGGCTCGCTGAGCGGCGATTTACTGGTGCGTGACTGGACGCGCCAGAACCGAACTTGGTTTGCCGCCGTACAGCTCGAAAAACGCATGATGTTCATCATCCTCACGCTGATCGTGGCGGTGGCAGCTTTCAATCTGGTCAGCACGCTGGTAATGACCGTCACCGACAAGCGCGCTGACATTGCCATCTTGCGCACGCTCGGGGCCAGCCCGAAAAGCATCATGGGGATTTTCATGGTGCAGGGCGCCATGGTCGGTGTGATTGGCACGCTGTCGGGTTTGCTGTTGGGGCTGGGTATCGCCTTCAACATTGATGTGATCGTGCCGGCACTGGAGCGTCTGCTGAACGCCAGTTTTTTACCGCGAGACATCTACCTGATCAGCCGCATGCCAAGTGAGCCACAGTACGCCGACGTCATGCCGATTGCGGTGATTTCGCTGATGCTGGCATTTCTGGCCACCATTTATCCGAGCTGGCGCGCCAGCCGCGTCAACCCGGCGGAGGCTTTGCGTTATGAGTGAACTCAACACAGCTGCAACCGAGGCACAAGTGCCTTTGGTGCTCGACTCAGAAGTCGTGCTGAGCGCGAGCGCATTGACCAAACGTTTCCAGGAAGGCCCACTTGATGTGTCGGTGCTGCGCGGCGTTGATCTGCAGGTGCATCGCGGCGAGACGCTGGCCATCGTCGGCGCGTCAGGATCTGGCAAAAGCACGCTGTTGCATTTGATGGGCGGGCTCGACGCCCCGACCAGCGGGTCGGTTCAGCTCAAAGGCAAAGATCTTTCTACGTTGTCTGCCACTGAGCAAGGGCGTTTGCGTAATTTGCACTTGGGTTTTGTGTATCAGTTTCATCACCTCTTGCCGGAATTCAGCGCGCTCGACAACGTCGCCATGCCTTTGTGGATTCGTCGGCAAACGCCAGAGGCAGCGGGCAAAATTGCTGCGGCCATGTTGGCATCGGTCGGACTTGAAAACCGATTAAATCACCGCCCCTCAGAGTTGTCGGGTGGTGAGCGTCAGCGCGTTGCCATCGCCCGTGCGCTGGTCACGCGGCCGGCCTGTGTGCTGGCCGACGAGCCGACCGGTAACCTGGACCGAAGCACCGCCGATGGTGTTTACGAACTCATGTTGCAACTGGCCCGAGAACATGGCACAGCTTTTGTCTTGGTCACGCATGACGAAACACTGGCGGCACGCTGCGGCCGCCAACTGCGCTTGGTGCTCGGCCAACTGACTTAACGTCAGCTTGTTCGTTCAAGCGGTCTGTCAGTTGCCGGTCGCGCCGGATTCTTTCACCAGTTTGGTCCAGAGCTTGGCATCTTCCTTGAGGAAGGCGGCGAAATCTTCGGGCGAGGAGGACAGAGCGACTTCTGTAGCTTCACGCGCCAGCGCCGCTTTGGGGCCTTCAGCGTTCATAGCGATTTGGGTCGCTGCGTGTAATTTTTTGATGATCTCGGGCGGCGTGCCAGCAGGTGCAAACAGGCCGTACCAAAAGCCAAAATTGAACTGCGGGTAACCGAGCTCGGCCATGCCAGGAATGTCGGGTGCAAAGGGCGATCGTTGCGGCGTGCTAACGGCCAGTCCTTTCATGCGGTTGGCTTTCACAAACGGCAGGACTGAAGGCGGTGTCCCGAACGTCAGCTGCACTTGACCGGCGATCACCGATTGCGATGCTTGCGAACCGCCGGGGTAAGGGATGTGCTGGATGTCGATGCCGACAGCGCGTGCGAAGTACACGCCGCCCAAGTGAGGTGCCGAGCCGTTGCCCGAAGACGCGAAGTTCAATTTGCCCGGGTTTTTTTTGGCCGCAGCGATCAAGTCGGCCACTGAGTTGATGCGGAGGCTGGGGTTGACAGCCAAGATGATGGGTGCGTTAGACACTAAGGTGATGGGCACCAGTGTGTTGACGGTGTGCGTCATACCTGGCTTCATGGCCGGGTTCACAGAGATGCTGCTGGGGCTGGCCAGCAAGATGGTGTAGCCGTCGGGTGCGGCGCTGCGTGACACATATTCCGCCGCCAGACTAGAACCTGCACCCGGTTTGTTTTCAACTACGACAGGTTGGCCGAGAATTTTGCCCAGAGCTTCAGCGGTTGCCCGACCGGTGAAGTCGGCCGCACCGCCTGGCGTGAAGCCGACGACAAGCTTGATGGGTTTGCTCGGGTAGGTTTGGGAGGGTTGGGCGGAGGCCAGCGTGCAAAGGGTGCTGGTGGCTGTGAAGGCTACCGCCCACGCGAGGCTTGAATTCTTCGTTCTTTGGCTTGTCATGGCGTCTCCCAGACCGACTGATTTTTTAATGCTGTGGAAAGCCTGCCAACACAATCTTGCCCAGGTGCTGGTTGGCTTCCATGAGTGCTTTGGCCTCAGCCAATTGCTCAAATGGAAAGACTTTGTCGAGCATCACTTTGACGCTGCCATCCGCAAGCCGCGGCAGCATGTCGGTGATGAAGCGTGGTACCGCGTGCATGCGTTGGGTGGGCGTGCGAAGTTTGTTGGAGACGCCGAACAGCCGCAAGCGCTTGGTGTGCAGCAAGCCCAGGTCAACGTCGCTGTGTGTGACACCATCGACATAACCGACCATGGCGAGCCGACCTTCAAAAGCCATGCAGCGCATGGCTTCGGCAAATACTGTGCCGCCCACTGTGTTGATGACCAGGTCAGCGCCGCGGCCGCCAGTGGCGTCCATCACGCGTGCAGCGAAGTCTGGCGCGCGTGTGCACAAGCCGACATCAAGGCCCATGGCTTTCATGCGCTCAAGCTTGTCGGCGGAACCTGATGTGCCGATGACTTTGGCGCCCAAGGCTTTGGCCATCTGCACTGCGGCGACGCCCACGCCAGATGAGACGCCAGTGATGAGCAGCCATTCGCCAGGCTGCAATTGGCCCTGAATCACCAGCATGTCGTAGACGACGTGAAAGGTCAGGGGAATGCTGGCGGCTTCTTCCCAGCTGAGGCATGCCGGCACGGCCATGGCTTCGCCGGCGTCGACCAGTGCGTACTCGGCAAAAGCGCCCGCCATGCGGCCCATGACTCGATCACCGACTGCAAAATTCTTGACGTCTGCGCCCATGCGAACAACCTCGCCAGCGGCTTCCGTGCCCACGGCCTTGACGGCGCCAGGTTTGTGCAACCCACCTTTTAAAAACTCACCGCGATTGAGACCAGCAGCGCGTACGCGGACCAGCAGCTGCTGGGGTCCGGGATCGGGTATCGGTGTGTCGCGGAGTTCCAGCGAAGTTTCTGCGCCTTGCGCCAGTTCAGGGGTTTTGAGCCAATACGATTTCATCATTTCAACGGCCTTTGAATACGGGTTTGCGCTTTTCCATGAAGGCTTTACGGCCTTCTGTGTAGTCTTCACTTTCGAAGCAATTGCGGATCTGTTCGTGGCACAGCGCCATGTCGAGGTCAGGCGAAGGCTTGAGAATTTCGGCCATGATGGCCTTGCCAGCTTGCACTGTGAGGGGCGCGTTGTCTGCCATGGCGCCGGTGTATTGCGCTAGCAAGGCCGCCAGCGCTGCCGGCTCGGCCAGTTGTGTGATCAAGCCCAGCGACTTTGCTTCTGCGGCATCAATCCGGCGGGCTGTGAAGAACAGGTCTTTGGCTGCGCCGACGCCGATTAAATTCACCAAATTTTTAAGTGCTGAGTAGCGGTAGCCCAAGCCCAAACGGGCTGCGGGAATCGAGAAAACCGAGTCTGTTGAGGCCAGCCGGATGTCGCAACTGATAGCGACATTGACACCGCCGCCAATGCAGTAACCGCGGATCAAGGCCAGCGTTGGTTTGCGGCAGTTATAAATACTCATCAGCGATGCTTCTGCCATGGCTTCGTAGTATTTCACGGCTTCCTTGGCGGCACGCATGTCTTCAAACTGTGTGATGTCAGCGCCCGAGACAAAGGCTTTCTCGCCCGCGCCTGAAAACACCACCATGCGGATGTTGTCGTCGGTTTCGGCTTGGGCCAGTAGAGGCGGCACAGCCTCCCACATGTCGACGGACAAGGCGTTGTGGCGAGCTGGATTGTTGAAACGAATGTGCAGCGTCGCGGCTTCGGTCCAGACTTCGACACGTTCTGTCGAGGATGTATAGGGGGTGCTTGACGTACTTGACAAGGGAAAACTCCAAAGAAAAAGTTAAATATCGAAATTAGAAATTGAGAGAAATCAGAAAACTTCCGCGGCTTTCAGTCTGGCCAAGTCGGCGGCAGCGTAGCCTAACTCTTCCAGCAGTTCTGCTGTGTGTTCGCCGCGACGCGGTGCCGCCCGAACGATGTCACTGGGGGTGCGCTCAAGTTGCATCGGCTGCCCAACATGGCGCTGTGGGCCGAGACGGTTGGAGACTACGTCCTTGACCATTTTCAGGTGATCGATTTGCGGCAGTTCGAAGACTTCCTGCATATTGCTGATCAAGCCGCAGGCCACGCCGCCCTCATTGAATTGCTCAATCCAGTGGGCCCTGTCGTGGCTGGCCAAGCGCTGGTTGATCTCTGCGTTGAGGCTCTCGCGGTTGACGGAACGGCTGGGTTTGTCGTGGTAGCGCTCGTCGGTCATCCATTCCGGTGCACCGAGGATGTGGCAAAACCGTTCCCAAATTTTCGAGCCAAAGACAGCAATGTTCATGAAGCCGTCGCGGGCTTTGTAGACCCCGGTCGGGATGCTGGTCGGGTGCGCGTTGCCGGACTGGCCGGCAATCTCACCGTCGATCAACCAGCGCGCCGTTTGGAAATCCATCATGTAAACCATCGACTCCAGCAGCGAGGTGTGAACCCACTGACCTTTGCCTGAGTCGTTGCGTTCCAGCAGCGCCACCAAAATGCCTTGCGCCGCAAAGATGCCGGCGCACAAGTCGGCGATCGGCAAACCGACCCGCACAGGGCCTTGGCCCGGTAAGCCGGTGACCGACATCAGCCCGCCCATGCCTTGCACGATTTGGTCGAAGCCTGGCCGCTTGGCGTAGGGACCAGACTGGCCAAAGCCGGAGATGCTGGCGTAAACCAGACCCGGCTGGTCTTTGGCCAGGGTTTCGTAATCAATGCCCAGCCGGAACTTCACGTCGGGCCGGAAGTTTTCCACCACCACGTCGGCCGTGGCGATCAACTTTTTGAGAATGCTGATGCCCTCGGCTTCTTTGAGGTTCAGGGTGATCGAGCGTTTGTTGCGGTGCGTGTACTGGTAGTCGGATCCGTCCTGCCCGCCCAGAGTGTCGTCGCCGCGCATGTGCTCGGGCATTTGCACCTGAATCACGTCAGCGCCCCAGTCGGCGAGTTGCCGGCAGGCCGTCGGTCCGGCACGCACCTGCGTCAGGTCAATCACACGAAAGCGTTGCAGGGCAGCGGAGGCGGGCATGTGGGGCATCAGGAACTCTTTGGGTTGCAGGCAGGGATCATAAGTATGGTTTGAAGCTTGCTCAAGTGTCAATCAAGACTTGTCCTGAGGCATCATCAGGGCATGACGTCATGGATAGACACCCACTGCCACTTGGACGCGCCCGAGTTCGGCACAGATGTATTGGCCGTGCGCGAACGAGCGCAGCAGGCCGGCATTCGCCTCTGCGTGATTCCGGCGGTTGCCGCCGCTCATTTTGAGAACGTCAGAAGCTTGGCGCACGCTTGTGGTGACGGTTATGCGTTGGGCATCCATCCGCTGTTTGTCGGGCGTGCCGCGGATGCCGACTTGGCCGAGTTGGATGTCGCACTGCTGCGCCACCGTGATGACCCGCGCCTGTTGGCTGTCGGGGAAATTGGGCTTGATTTTTTTGTCCCTGAACTCAAGTTGAGTCCGCTGCGCGAGCGCCAAGAATTCTTTTACCGTGAACAGCTCAAGTTGGCTCGCCAACACGGCCTGCCGGTGATTTTGCACGTGCGGCGCTCGGCGGACAGGCTGTTGAAGTATCTGCGGGAGTTGGCGCCGCCTGAGGGTTGGTGCGGCATTGCACATGCTTTCAATGGCAGCCAGCAGCAGGCAGAGGCGTTCATCGGTTTGGGTTTGAAGCTGGGCTTTGGCGGCGCCGTGACGTTTGAGGCGGCGCGGCAAATTCGGCAGTTGGCGGCCAGCTTGCCGCTGGACGCCTTGGTGCTGGAAACCGACTCACCGGATATGCCGCCGCACTGGCTTTACCAAACCGCACAAGCCAGGGTGGCGGGCGGTGCGCAGGGGCGCAACGAGCCGGCTGAACTGCCGCGCATTGCTCAGGTGGTGGCCGACCTGCGTGGCATCAGCGTGGATGAATTGGCGCTTGCCAGCACGGCGAATGCGCTGGTGGCCTTGCCGCGTTTGAAGGGTTTGCTGGCGTGAGTGCTGACAAGCTGTCTCTGCAGAACGACAAACGGCTGACGGGCTTGGCGCCTTTGCTGTCAGCGAACACGCGTTTGCTGGTGCTGGGCAGCTTCCCGGGCGCAGTCTCGCTGGCCACGCAGCGTTACTACGGCCATCCGCAAAATCATTTTTGGAAAATTCTTCGCACTATTTGGACGGATCACCCCGCTGCTGTGGCTGCTGGCGACTACGCCGCCTCAACCCGCTGGATGCTCGACAAAGGCGTCGGTTTGTGGGACGTCTACGCCGCCTGCGAACGCGAAGGCAGTCTTGACAGCGCGATCCGCCATGCGCAGGTGAACGACCTGGCCATCCTGCGGCAGCGTTGCCCTAGCCTGGAAGCCATCGCGCACAATGGCGGTGAAAGTTTCAAACACGCCAAACACAGCGCGGCGCTGGGTCTGCCAGTCTACCGGCTGCCTTCGACAAGCGCTGCCAATGCCAGTTGGTCGTTCGAGCGCAAGCTCGCCGACTGGCAGGCCATTTTCAACACACATGGACTCATTTAATGGCTCGCAAGACCGTTTCCCCTGGCGTTACCCATGCCACAGCCTCTGGCACTGACGCCTCTGCAACATCCAGCCAGTTGCCAGAAGTGAATTTTTCCGACTACGGCGACATCCGTTTTTTGCACCTCGGGACCGAGTGGGTGCAAGGTTCGATGTTGATCGACGCGCCTTTTGATATTCAACTCGAATACGTCCAACGCATGATGGTCTGGCTGCTCTTTGTTGAGCCGCAGGCGGTACCGACCTTGCACAGTATGCAGCTTGGTTTGGGGTCGGGTGCGCTGACCAAGTTTTGCTACAAAAAACTACGCACCAAAACCACCGCCGTCGAGATCAATCCGCAGGTGCTGTCCGCTTGCCGCCTGTGGTTCAAACTGCCGCCCGAAGATGCCCGTTTGCAAGTGTTGCTGGCCGACGCTGGGCGTGAGATTAAAAAGGACACTCACTTAGGCACCGTCGATGCGCTGCAGGTTGATTTGTACGACCACGAAGCGGCGGCGCCCGTGTTGGACAGTGCCGCTTTTTATGCGGATTGCCGGCGCTTGTTGACCGACGACGGCGTGATGACGGTCAACCTGTTTGGCCGCGATGGCAGCTTTGAAAGCTCGATGGACAAGATCGCCGATGCGTTTGGTGCTGAGGCTGTTTGGGCGTTCCGGCCCACCCGCGAAGGCAATACTGTGGTGGCCGCCCAGCGCCAACCCAGCCGACCTGCGCGTGACCTGTTGCTGCACCGCGCCGAGATAGTGGAATCGCGTTGGGGTTTACCCGCACGCAAGTGGCTGCGATTGTTCAAGCCCTTGATTTAATTGGTTTTTGCGGAGCCGAAGTCGTCTCTTTTTGTAGGTGAAAGCCACATCAAAACGCGACTTGATTGAATGCACAATCCACCGGTTCGATCAATTTCTCAAGGAGACAATCCGTGAATATCAAAAGTCAAAAAGACTTTTTTTCCGGGCTCATGTTCATGGGCGTCGGTGTGGCTTTCGCATGGGGTGCGACCACTTACTCTGTTGGTACCGGTGCCCGTATGGGCCCTGGCTACTTCCCGCTGTTGCTGGGCGTTTTGTTGGCCGTGCTTGGCGCGTTCATCACTTTCAACGCCTTGGTCGTTGAGCGTATTGGTGGTGACAAGATCGGCAAGTGGGCTTTCAAGCCGCTGGTCTTCATCATTGCAGCCAACTTGCTTTTCGGCGTTTGCTTGGGCGGTTTGCCGTCCATTGGCATTCCTGCGATGGGCATGGTTTTCGGTATCTATGTGTTGACCTTTGTCTCCAGCATGGCCGAAAAAGGCATGCAGATGAAAGCGACATTCATCCTCGCTACGGTCTTGGCCGTCATCAGCTACGTTGCTTTCGTGCTGGTTCTTAAATTGCAGTTCCAAGTGTGGCCTGCTTTCATCACCGGCTAAGGAGTTAATAAAATGGAACTGATTGCGAATCTGTCGCTGGGTTTTAGCGTGGCCTTCAC
>CANFWV010000032.1 GCA_947450695.1 Comamonadaceae bacterium | reverse complement strand
TCGCTGGAGGTTTACGGCGTCATCATCGCGGGTTGGGCGTCCAACTCGAAGTACGCGTTTCTGGGTGCGATGCGCGCCTCAGCGCAAATGGTCAGTTATGAAATCGCCATGGGCTTTTGCTTTGTGGTCGTGCTGATGGTCTCAGCCAGCCTGAACATGACTGACATCGTCATGAGTCAAGCGCATGGCATGGCTGCCAGCCGTGGTTTGAACTTCCTATCTTGGAATTGGTTGCCGTTATTGCCGATCTTTGTGGTGTATTTCATCTCGGGTCTGGCTGAAACCAACCGTCACCCATTTGACGTCGTTGAAGGCGAGTCAGAAATCGTAGCCGGACACATGGTCGAGTACTCGGGCATGGCCTTTGCCATGTTCTTTCTGGCTGAATACGCCAACATGATTCTGGTGTCGGTGCTGTGCGTCATCTTGTTCTTAGGCGGCTGGTTGTCGCCGATCGACTCGGTGTTGTTCAACTGGATTCCTGGTTGGATCTGGCTGGGAGTGAAATCCTTTGTCGTGGTGACCATGTTCCTCTGGGTACGCGCCACCTTCCCGCGCTTTCGTTATGACCAGATCATGCGTTTGGGCTGGAAGATTTTTATCCCTGTCACGCTGGTCTGGCTGGTCGTTGTCGCGGCCTGGATGCAGACGCCTTACAGCATCTGGTAGATATGGCCCCCACGCTTTTCACTTCGTGTCATGCTCTGCCCCCCGAGGGGGCCGCTGCGCCTGCGGCCCGGCTAAGCCGGTTCCGCGGCACCTGCTGGTTTGGTATATCAGCTCGCGCGTCTTTTGATTGCAGGAATTAATATGTCAGTCGCTTCTGTCAAAGATTTTGTCTCGAGCTTCATGCTCATTGAGCTGTTCAAGGGCATGGCCCTGACCGGCAAGTACATGTTTCGCAGCAAGATCACGGTTCAGTTTCCCGAAGAGAAAACGCCGTTGAGTCCGCGTTTTCGGGGGCTCCATGCGCTGCGTCGTTACGAGAACGGCGAAGAGCGCTGCATTGCTTGCAAGTTGTGCGAAGCAGTTTGCCCGGCGATGGCCATCACCATTGAGTCAGATGTGCGTGAAGACGGTAGCCGCCGTACCTCGCGTTACGACATCGACCTGACCAAATGCATTTTTTGCGGCTTTTGTGAAGAAAGCTGCCCAGTAGACTCGATCGTCGAAACCAACATCTTTGAATACCACGGCGAAAAACGCGGCGATCTGTACTTCACCAAGGACATGTTGCTGGCCGTGGGCGATCGGTACGAAGCTGACATTGCGGCCAACCGGGCGGCTGACGCCAAATACCGTTAATCCAAACGCTAAGCCAACCAACCGATCCTGACTTCGATCCACTAGCTGCCCGCACGAAAGAATCAAAAACAACATGGACGCTATTACAGGTCTTTTCTATGCCTTTGCTGCGGTGCTTTTATTTGCCGCCTTCAAGGTCATCACCGCCCGCAATCCGGTTCATGCTGCGCTGTATCTGGTGCTGGCATTTTTCCAGGCCTCGGCGCTTTGGATTTTGCTCAAAGCAGAGTTCTTAGCCATTGCACTGGTGCTGGTTTACGTCGGTGCGGTGATGGTGTTGTTCCTCTTCGTCGTGATGATGTTGGACATCAATCTCGATGGTGCGCGCAAGGGTTTTTGGAAGCATTTCCCGCTGGCCGCTGGTGTTGGCGCGTTGATCGCGCTGGAAATGGCCGCCGTCCTCATGGGCGGATTCAGACTGAGCGAAGCCCCTAAAAGTGTGCTTGCTGTCGGCGAGACGGCCGTACAGTTGTCCAACACCAAAGAGCTCGGTAAGGTGCTGTATTCGCAGTATCTTTATCCGCTGGAAGTGGCCGCTGCCATTTTGCTGGTTGCCATGATTGCTGCGATTGCCCTCACGCTGCGCCAGCGTAAAGATTCCAAAGCGATTAACCCGGCAGACCAGATCCGCGTGAAGAGCACGGACCGCGTTCGTCTCGTGAAAATGAAGCCGACGTTTGCTGCCCCCGAGCCGGTTGCCGCAGCAGTTGAGGAGAAAAAAGCATGATTACCCTTGGACACTTTCTCTCACTGGGCGCGATGCTGTTTGCGCTGTCGGTCATCGGTATTTTTCTAAACCGAAAAAACCTCATTGTTTTGCTGATGGCGATTGAGCTGATGCTCTTGGCCGTCAACATGAACTTCGTCGCGTTCTCGTATTACCTGAACGACATGGCGGGTCAGATCTTCGTTTTTTTCATCCTGACCGTTGCCGCTGCAGAGTCTGCAATTGGCTTGGCCATCTTGGTGCTCTTGTTCCGCAACAAGGCCAGCATCAATGTGGACGAACTCAACACGCTCAAGGGTTGAGCATGATGCTGCAGACTTTTGCTGTCCCCTTTGCGTTTTTTTGCCGTACGTCCTTTTGAGTAGATAAGAACACAAGATGAGTCAAACCCTATCAGCCTCCACCTTGCTTGCCGTGCCTTTGGCGCCGCTGGTCGGATCATTGCTGGCCGGCATTTTGGGTACCGCCTTGGGTGGCAACCTGATCGGTCGTCGCCTGACCCACTCGCTGACCATTCTGGGCGTGCTGGTGTCCTTTGTCTTGTCAGCCCTGACGCTCCAAAGTGTCGTGTTTGATGGCGCACGTTTCAACGAGACGATCTACACCTGGATGGTCGTTGGCGGCCTGAAGATGGAGATCGGCTTTCTGGTCGATGGCCTGACTGCCATGATGATGTGCGTGGTCACTTTCGTCTCGCTGATGGTACATATTTACACCATCGGCTACATGGAGGAGGACGCCGGCTACAACCGTTTTTTTGCTTACATCTCACTGTTCACGTTCTCCATGCTGATGCTGGTCATGAGCAACAACATGCTGCAGCTGTTCTTCGGTTGGGAAGCGGTTGGCTTGGTGTCCTACTTGCTGATTGGCTTTTGGTTCAATAAACCGACAGCGATTTTTGCCAATATGAAGGCGTTTTTGGTCAACCGTGTGGGTGACTTCGGTTTCATTCTCGGCATCGGCCTGATCGCGGTTTACGCCGGCACCCTCAACTACACAGAAGCGTTTACCAAGACCGACCAACTGGCGCTGCTGAACCTGCCTGGAACCGACTGGATGCTGGTCACCGTCATCAGCATTTGTTTGTTCATCGGTGCCATGGGCAAGTCGGCCCAGTTCCCGCTGCATGTGTGGCTACCAGACTCCATGGAAGGCCCAACCCCTATCTCTGCGCTAATCCACGCTGCGACGATGGTGACGGCTGGTATTTTCATGGTGGCACGGATGTCGCCCATCTTTGAGTTGAGTGACACGGCACTCAGTTTCATCATGATCATCGGCGCGATTACCGCGCTGTTCATGGGTTTCCTGGGCATCATTCAAAACGATATCAAACGCGTGGTGGCTTACTCGACGCTGTCGCAGTTGGGTTACATGACAGTTGCTCTGGGCGCTTCGGCATATTCAGTGGCGGTATTCCACCTTATGACGCACGCTTTCTTCAAAGCGCTGCTGTTCTTGGCGGCTGGCTCGGTCATTATGGGTGTTCACCACAACCAAGACATTCGCTGGATGGGGGGGCTGCGCAAGTACATGCCGATCACCTGGATCACTTCTTTGGTGGGTTCGCTGGCCTTGATTGGCACCCCACTGTTCGCCGGTTTTTACTCCAAGGACAGCATCATTGAAGTGGTCCATGAAAGCCATCTGGCTGGCGCCAGCTTCGCGTATTTCGCTGTGTTAGCGGGTGTGTTTGTCACCGCCTTTTATTCTTTTCGCTTGTACTTCTTGGTCTTCCACGGCAAAGAGCGCTACGACCAGAATCCAGATGCCCACCATGATGCGCATCACGTCGATGGCCACCATAGCGATACCGAGTACGCGGCAGACAAACCGCACGAGTCGCCTTGGGTGGTGACGCTGCCACTGGTGCTACTGGCGATTCCATCGGCACTGATCGGCTACTTCGCCATTGAGCCCATGTTGTTTGGAGACTTCTTCAAGGACTCCATTCACATCAACCTTGAGAAGCACCCGGGGATGGAAGAACTCGCCCAACTGTTCCACGGTCCGATGCAAATGGCCGTGCATGGTCTGTCGACTGCACCGTTCTGGCTGGCGTTTTCTGGCGTGGTGCTTGCGTATTACATGTACATGGTCAACCCGGCTTTGCCGACCGCCATCAAGCGTGTTGCACAGCCGATCTACACCTTGCTTGAAAACAAGTATTACCTCGACTGGTTCAACGAAAACGTGTTGGCCCGTGGTGCTCGCGGTCTGGGTATGGGTTTGTGGAAGGGTGGCGACCAAGCCATCATCGACGGCGCCTTGGTCAACGGTTCTTGGAAGTTGATGGCCTGGATTTCGGGTCTTGTGCGGCGCGTGCAGTCGGGCTTCATCTACCACTATGCGTTCGGAATGATCATCGGTATCTTTGTGCTGATGACGTATTTCGTCTGGCTGAATAAATAACAGACAAGAAAGCAGAACAAAAATGGGTTTGTTAAGCCTGGCGATTTGGACGCCTATCTTTTTCGGGATTGTGTTGCTAGCCTTTGGTCGTGACGAGCAGGCGCGCGCAGTGCGCTGGCTGGCGCTGATCGGTTCGGTCATCAGCTTTCTCGTCACCTTGCCGCTGTACTCGCGCTTTCAGCTCGGGACCGCGGAAATGCAGTTTGTTGAAAACCAGTCGTGGATTGAGCGTTTCAACGTCAACTACCACCTCGGCGTTGACGGCATTTCTCTGTGGTTTGTGTTGCTCACCGCGTTCATCAACGTGGTGGTGATCCTCGCCAGCTGGGAGTCCATCACCAAGCGCGTCAACCAGTACATGGGCGCTTTTATGATTCTCAGCGGACTCATGATCGGGGTCTTTGCTGCGCTCGATGGTTTGTTGTTCTTTGTGTTCTTTGAAGCCACGCTGATCCCGATGTACTTGATCATCGGCATCTGGGGTGGCCCGAACAGAATTTACGCGGCCTTCAAGTTCTTTTTGTACACCTTGCTCGGCTCGATGCTGATGCTGGTGGCGCTGGTGTATTTATACGTCCAGTCCGGCGGCAGTTTTGACTTGGCCACGTGGCACCAGTTGCCACTGTCGGGTACGGTTCAGACTTGGCTGTTCTTTGCCTTTCTGGCCGCCTTTGCGGTGAAGGTGCCGATGTGGCCTGTGCACACCTGGTTGCCAGACGTTCACGTTGAAGCACCCACCGGTGGTTCGGCCGTGCTGGCCGCCATCATGCTGAAACTGGGCGCGTATGGTTTTCTGCGCTTTTCATTGCCGATTGCCCCTGACGCCGCGCGAGAGTGGGCTTGGCTCATGATCACGCTGTCCTTGATTGCGGTGATTTACGTCGGTCTGGTGGCCATGGTTCAGAAGGACATGAAAAAGTTGGTGGCCTATTCATCTATTGCGCACATGGGCTTTGTGACCCTTGGCTTCTTCATCTTCAACCCGCTGGGTCTCTCTGGCGGTATTGTCCAGATGGTCGCGCACGGTTTTGTTTCGGCCGCGATGTTCCTGGGCATTGGCGTTTTGTACGACCGTGTGCATTCGCGTGAAATTTCAAGTTATGGCGGTGTCATCAATACGATGCCTAAGTTTGCCGCCTTTGCACTGCTGTTTGCCATGGCCAATTGCGGTTTGCCAGGTACCGCAGGTTTTGTCGGTGAGTGGATGGTGATCATTGGCGCGATTCAGTACAACTTCTGGGTCGGCATGGGGGCCGCATCGGCGCTTATTTTTGGCGCTGCTTACACGCTCTGGATGTTCAAGCGCGTTTACCTTGGACCTGTGACGAATGACAACGTGAAGAACCTCAAAGACATCAATGGCAGCGACATCATCATGCTGACGCTGCTGGCTGTGGCCGTGCTGTACATGGGTATTTACCCGAAACCGTTTACCGATGTGATGGATGCTTCAGTGCTTGACTTGCTCAAGCATGTCGCCGCCACCAAGCTGAATTAATCGCCGGTCCCGAGAACAACATTTCAAAAGAATTCAGATGATTGACACCTTAAGCTGGATCACCGTTTACCCCGAAATCATCTTGCTGGTCATGGCTTGCGTGATTGCGCTGGTCGACCTTGGCGTGAAAACGCCTCTGCGCGGTATGACCTATATTTTGACGCTGCTGACCTTGGCTGCGGTGGCTGCTTTGCAGGCGCTTTTTGCTATGGAAGGTGAGACGGTCTATGGCTTCGGCAAGATGGTCGTGAGCGACCCGATGGGCAACTGGCTCAAATGCTTTGCCTCGGTCGCGTTAATGGTGTCGATGGTTTATGGCAGGCCTTACGCGGCTGACCGTGACATGTTGCGCGGCGGTGAATTCTTCACTCTGAGTCTTTTCTCATTGCTCGGCATCTTTGTGATGATCTCGGGTCATAACTTCTTGGTGATTTACATGGGCCTTGAGCTCATGACGCTGTCAAGTTATGCGCTGGTCGCATTGCGGCGTGACAACGCCACCGCCACCGAAGCCGCTATGAAGTACTTCGTGTTGGGTGCGCTGGCGTCGGGCTTCTTGCTCTACGGCTTGTCGATGATCTACGGTGCAACCGGTTCGCTGAATTTGAATGAGGTGTTCCAGGCGATAGCCAGTCGCCAGGTGAAGCACCAAGTTTTGGTGTTCGGCCTCGTCTTCATCGTTGCCGGTTTGGCGTTCAAACTCGGCGCAGTGCCGTTTCACATGTGGTTGCCCGACGTTTACCAAGGCGCACCCACCGCCGTGACGTTGCTGATTGGTGCTGCGCCGCAATTGGCCGCTTTTGCCATTTGCATGCGTTTGCTGGTGCAGGGCATGTTGCCACTGGCCATTGACTGGCAGCAAATGCTAGTTGTGCTGGCCGTGGGTTCTTTGCTGGTTGGTAACTTTGCCGCCATTGCACAGACCAACCTCAAACGCATGTTGGCCTTTTCGACGATCGCTCAAATGGGTTTTGTCCTGCTGGCCATGCTGGCGGGCGTCGTCAATGGGCATCAGTTCAATGCCGAGTCAGCGTATGGCGCCGCGATGTTTTATGTCATCACCTACGTGCTAACCACGCTGGCTGCGTTCGGGATCATTTTGTTGCTGGCCCGACAAGGGCATGAAGCCGAGGAGATTTCAGACCTTGCCGGTCTGAACCAGCGCAGCCCGCTGTACGCTGGCGTTATGGCGCTTAGCATGTTTTCGCTGGCCGGCATACCGCCGCTGGTTGGTTTTTACGCCAAGTTGGCCGTGTTGCAGTCGCTGATGGCCGCGCAGCAAACCAGCTATCTGGTGCTGACCGTGTTTGCTGTGCTGGCTTCGTTACTCGCCGCTTTCTATTACCTGCGCGTGGTCAAGGTGATGTATTTTGATGCGCCGAATGTCGGTATGCCAACCGCTATCGTCGCAGGCACCGACGCCCGTATCGTGCTGACCCTCAACGGTGGGCTGCTGCTGCTACTGGGTATGGCCCCCGGCGGCCTGATGACCTTGTGCGGCGACGCCATTGCAGCGCTGGTCAAGTCGCTGGTGAACTGACGCGGATGGGTCAAGCCGTTCCTGTCTGGTTGGTGGTGCTGCTGGCATTGTTGGCGGCCAATCTGCCATTCGTGAGCCATGGCTTCATGGCGTTTTACCGCTTGCCTTCGGCTAAGTCGCTGCCGCTTCGCTTGCTTGAGTTAGTGCTCTGGTATTTCATCACTGGAGCCGTTGCGCTTGGACTTGAGTACCGCGCTGGGCAAATTGCACCACAGGGCTGGGAGTTCTACGCGATCACCGGAACGCTCTTTGTCACTTTTTCCTTTCCGGGCTTTGTGTACCGTTACCTTTTCAAGCTGCGATGACTTCGCCGGTTGACGACGCGCACCTCACCGAAATCCGCATCAGCAGTGAAGAACTTCTGCGCGGTCATTTTCTGCATGCTTTTCGTGACACCGTTTGCTTGCCCGATGGTTCCGAGGCGACCCGCGAATACGTGATTCATCCCGGTGCCGTGATGGTGGTGGCAGAACTGCCAGACGGCAAGCTGGTGCTGGAGCGCCAGTTCCGGTATCCGGTGCAGTCCGTGATGATCGAGTTTCCGGCGGGCAAACTCGACGCTGGCGAAGCGTCGTTGGATTGTGCGCGCCGTGAACTACTGGAAGAAACCGGCTACAGCGCCAAGCAATGGGCACGCGCCGGGGTCTTGCATCCAGTGATTTCTTATTCCACCGAATTCATCGACATCTGGTTTGCCCGCGACTTGACCGCCGGCCAGCGTCAACTCGACCAAGGTGAGTTTCTGGATGTGTTCAGCGTGACGGCCGACGAACTTTTGCAGTGGTGCCGTGATGGTGATGTTACCGATGCCAAGACCCTGACGGGCGCGCTGTGGCTGCAAAACGTGCGTTCAGGGGTATGGTCGCTGGACTGGGTCACGGTTTGAATTTCGGCTCACAATCACGCCATGAAAGTCCTTGATCTGAAGTGTGCGCACCAGCATGTGTTTGAAGGCTGGTTCGCATCCGAAGACGATTTCCAAAGCCAACTGACGCGTGGCTTGGTGGCTTGCCCGATGTGTGCTGACATCAGCATTAGTAAACAACTCAGCGCACCGCGTCTGAATTTTGGGGCTACACCGCCGCTCAAGTCGTTGCCATCATCGTCATCAGCAAGTACCTATTCTGCAGGTGGAGCTTCCACGTCAACAGAACTTGTTCCGGCACAAGCGTCCCTGACAGACATGTCACCTCAAGACCGGCAAGCCCTGCAAGACATGCAAGGTGATTGGTTAAAGGTGGTGCGTGAGGTGATGGCCAACACCGAAGACGTTGGCAGCCATTTTGCCGAGGTTGCGCGCCAGATGCATTACGGCGAAACCGATGAACGCAGCATTCGCGGCCAGACCTCACGAGAAGAAGCGGTGGCCCTGCTTGAAGAGGGTATCTCCGTGATGCCCTTACCGATGCCTGCCTCGCTCAAAGAGACCCTGCAGTAACGTGCGACATAACGCCGTGCTTCGGCAAGCATCGCCAAGAGGGCTCGGCTCCTACAAAACCACGCTGCTTCCATGTAGGAGGCCAGCTCCTGGCCGATCTTCTGCTCAACTCGTGAACTGCAACTCCGCCAGCCGCGCATAAATACCGCCTAGTTTCACCAGTTCGGCGTGGCTGCCTTGCTCTACCAGTCGGCCATGGTCAAGCACCAAAATTCGGTCAGCTTGCTGCACGGTGGCCAGCCGGTGCGCAATCACCAAGGTGGTTCGACCGCGCATCGCAGACTCCAATGCAGCCTGCACCGAGCGTTCGCTTTCTGCATCAAGGGCGCTGGTGGCTTCGTCGAGCAGCAACAAAGGCGGATTTTTCAGCATCGCCCTTGCAATCGCGATGCGCTGCCGTTGACCGCCGGAAAGGCGCACGCCGCGCTCGCCTAAAAACGTGTCGTAGCCTTCAGGCAAAGCCATGATGAATTCATGCGCGAAGGCAGCCAGTGCAGCCGCCTTAACCTCGTCATCGGTCGCGCCGGGTTTGCCGTAACGAATATTGTCAAGCGCGCTGCTGGAGAAAATAACGGCGTCTTGCGGCACGATACCGATGCGCTCTCGCAATATGTGCAAGTCCATCTGTGGGATGGCCGCGCCGTCCAGTTTGATCTGGCCCGAGATCGGATCGTAAAAGCGCAGCAGCAGCTGAAACACGGTGCTCTTGCCTGCGCCGCTGGGGCCGACGATTGCAACTGTTTCGCCGGGCGCGACGGTGAGCGTGAAATCACTGAGTGCTGCTTGCGCCGGGCGCGACGGGTAATGAAACGTCACTGACTCAAAAGACAGGGCACTGCCGGCTGGCGGTGCGGGAACTTTGATCGGCTGAGCGGGGGAGTCTATCGGTGAGCGGCTGCCCAGCAATTCCATCAAACGTTCGGTGGCGCCAGCGGCGCGGAGTAAGTCGCCATAGACCTCGCCCAGCACGGCAAAGGCGCTGGCCAGAATGATCACGTAGAGTACGGTTTGACCCAAGTCGCCAGCCGTGATGTCGCCGCGCACCACCGCTTGCGTGCCTTGGTACAGGCCCCACAACAAGGCGGCCGAGGTGGCGATGATGATGAATGCCACCAGCACCGACCGGGCGGCTGTGCGTCGTACGGCCACCTGAAAAGCGTCGCCGGTTGACTTGTCAAAGCGCGCAGACTCGCGAGCCTCGGCGGTGTAGCTTTGCACCACCGGAATCGCGTTCAGCACTTCTGCTGCGATGGCGCTGGAGTCGGCCACGCGGTCTTGACTGGCGCGCGACAATTTGCGCACGCGCCGGCCAAACCAGACGCTCGGCAACACAATCAACACCAGCACGCCGAAGACCTGAATCATCACCACTGGGTTGGTGTAGATCAACATGCCCAGAGCGCCCAAGCCCATCACCACGTTGCGCAGCCCCATGCTCAACGACGAGCCAACCACCGCTTGCACCAGTGTCGTGTCGGTCGTCAGGCGCGAGAGCACTTCACCGGTTTGCGTGGTTTCAAAAAATTCAGGACTTTGCTTGAGTACATGCGCGTACACCGCGTTGCGCAAATCAGCCGTGACCCGTTCTCCTAGCCAGCTGACCAAGTAAAAGCGACCGGCTGAAAAAAGACCCAAGGCTGTTGCCACGGCAAACAGCTCAAAAAAGTGAGTCCGAACAGCCATCAGCTGCTCGCCCTTGTCAGCTTCTGCCATGCCGCCGTCGATCAGGCTGCGCAGCGCCAGCGGAAACAGCAAAGTGGCGCCAGCCGCCAGCGTGAGAAACAGCAGGGCTAAAAAAATCCGGCCCCGGTAAGGACGCAAAAATGGCAGCAGCCCGGAGAGTGATTTGGGCGAGCCCTTGGTGGGCTGGGTGGCAGCAACGGCAGTTGAAGAGGTGATTGGCATCGTCTAAGTTTAGCGATTAAATTGACGTGACAAAGATTGTCGTTGACATTATTTGCTTAGGCAATTATTATCCGCCGCATGTCATCTACGCCTACTTCTGGAAAAAAGCCGCCGCTCAAGCCCACAAGCTCAGGTGTGACCAAGTTTTACGCTGCCAAGACTTACACGCCCGGCGACAGCGTTGGCCACATGATGCGCCGCAGCCTGGCGCTAATGGCGCAAAGCATTGAGCACGAACTCGAACCCACCGGGCTGACCAACGCGCAATGGCTGCCGTTGTACAAGCTGCACTTGGGGGTGGCTTCAACTGTCGCTGAACTGGCGCGCGAGTGTGACCATGATGCCGGCTCTATGACGCGTTTATTGGACCGTTTGGAAGCTAAGAAACTGTGCCGTCGGTTGCGCTCATCAGATGACAGGCGCGTCGTCAATCTTGAACTGACAGAGGCGGGTCGAGCTGCTGCCCAAGACATTCCTGCCATCCTCAGCGATGTTCAAAATGCTTATCTGGCAGGCTTTTCGCATGATGAGTGGACGACGCTGAAGGGCTATTTGAGCCGCATTCTCGACAACGCAAAAACGCTGCAAGCCGCAGTCGACAAAAAATAACAAGCCAAGCCATGAACGCCAACCGACTCACTTCATCCCGTTTTTTTCTACGGTTTTCCATCCGCTCGTTGGTTGTTGCCTTGCTGGCTGCTGGCTTGGGCGGTTGCGCCGACTTCTCGGGTATTCAGCCGCAATCCAAACTGCAAGTGCCGGTGATGTCATCGGCGCAAGACAATGCTGCTGCATTGCAAGTGCGCGCCGGCTGGTGGCGCGACTTCGGAGACGAGCAACTCAATCAGTTAGAAGCGCGCGCCTTGGCCAACAGTCCCAGCCTCAAACTCGCTCAGGCCCGGCTCGCTCGTGCGCAAGCTGTGATGGAAGTCGCCAAGGGTGCGACGCTGCCACAACTTGGAGCGCAAGTGGACTTGACCCATCAGCGTTTCACCGCCAATGGCATGGTGCCGCCGCCTTTTGGTGGCGCTGTGCTGGACACCGGCACGGCCCAGTTGGCCGCGAGTTGGGAGTTAGATTTTTTTGGCAAATACCGGGCTGCGCTAGACGCTGCATTGGGCTCAGCCAAGGCGGCTGAAGCCGACGCTCAGGCCGCGCACGTGTTGCTCGCCAGCCATGTAGCGCGGACTTATTTTCAGTGGGTCCGGCTGGATGCACAAACCGCGGTGGCTGTGCGCGCCTTGGCTCAACGTCAACAGACATTGCAACTGGTGCACGACCGCGTTGAGGCGGGGCTTGATACGAGACTTGAACTGCGTCTGAGTGAAGCCGGCCTGCCCGAAGCACGGCTGCAACTTGAAACACTGGCCGAGCAAACTGCTCTGACGCGCCATGCGTTAGCGGCCTTGTTGGGCGACCGCGACAGCAGCGCATTGCCCACAACGCCGACGGCGTTGAGTACGATTCGGCAGGTCGATCTCAGCGGCACGATTCCGGCCGACGTCCTCGGCTTTCGCCCTGACATCGTGGCGGCGCGCTGGCGTGTTGAAGCTGCCGGTAACGATGTGCGCAACGCCAAAACTCAGTTTTATCCGAACATCAACTTGGTTGGTTTTGCCGGCTTTTCGAGCATTGGTCTGCCCGGGTTGTTCAATGGTGGCAGTCAGCAATGGGGTGTTGGTCCGGCGCTGCGCCTGCCGATTTTTGACGCCGGCCGATTGCGTGCCAATCTGCGCGGCAAGACGGCCGAGCTGGACGCTGCGGTTGAAAGTTATCACGCAGCCGTCGTCGATGCTGCTCGTGATGTCGCCGACCAAGTCACTTCAACGCAAGCCGTGTTGCGCCAGCAAAAAGAACAACGCGCCGCGCAAGCTGTTGCCGAAGCCGCTCATGAGATTGCCCAGCAGCGGTATGAAGCCGGCTTGGCGAATTACCTGACGGTCTTGAGCGCTGAAACCGGTGTTCTGACACAGCGCCGTGTCGGTGTCGACCTTGCGGCGCGCGCGCTTGAAACCCGGGCGCTGCTGATGCATGCCTTGGGTGGTGGTGAGGCCAGCCGCTTTGTGGCAGCCCGCTGAACGCGCGGTCTATTCGACCTCTCGACACATCTTTTTCTGTATTCCCTGAAAGCCTTTCCATGACAGCACCTCAATCCTCTGCCGCCGCGCAGCCGTCCACTTTGCACACCAAAAGCGCGCAGCGCAAGAGAGCCCTCATCGTGTTGGCCAGCGTGGTTGTGCTCGGTGTGGTGACTTGGAGCATTTACGACTACATCGTTGCCAGCCATTACGAAGCCACTGACAACGCCTACGTGCAAGGCCATGTGATTCAGATCACCCCGCAAATTGGTGGCACGGTGATGGCCATCTTGGCCGACGACACCGACTTTGTCAAAGCCGGCCAGCCGCTGGTGCAACTGGACCCAGCCGATGCTCGCGTTGCGCTGGAGCAGGCTGAAGCCGCGCTGGCCCAAACGGTGCGTCAGGTGCGCACGCTTTACGCCAACAACGGTGCGCTCGCCGCGCAGGTCCGTTTGCGCGATGCCGAAGTGGTGCGGGCACAGGGTGACGTGGCTCGTGCCACCGACGACCTGAACCGCCGTCAGTCGCTTGGTGGGAATGGTGCCGTGTCGAAGGAAGAGCTCAACCACGCTCAATCGCAACAGGCTACCGCGCGCAGCGCCTTGGCCGCGGCAGAGGCCGGCGTGAATGCCGCGCGTGAGCAACTTAACAGCAACCAAGCGCTGACCGATGGCACCCAGCTCGAGCAACATCCTAGCGTCCAACTGGCGGCTGCCAAGGTGCGCGAAGCCCATCTCGCGACGCAGCGCACGGCCTTGCTGGCACCGGTCGACGGTTATATTGCCAAGCGCTCAGTCCAGCTAGGGCAACGTGTTGCAGCCGGCACACCGTTGATGGCGGTGATTCCGCTGAGCAACGTGTGGGTGGATGCAAATTTCAAAGAAGTGCAGCTGCGCCATATCCGTATCGGCCAGCCGGCCCGAGTGGTGGCCGACCTGTACGGCAAAAAGGTTGAATACAAGGGAATTGTGAGTGGTGTCGGTATTGGTACTGGCGCCGCTTTTTCTTTACTGCCTGCGCAAAATGCCACCGGCAACTGGATCAAGGTAGTGCAGCGCGTACCCGTGCGTATCGCCCTGGATGCACAGCAACTCGCCGACAAACCCTTGCGGGTTGGCTTGTCGATGGATGTTGACGTTGAAGTGACCAATCAAACCGGCAAAGTGCTGGCTGATGTGCCCGTTGCTGCACCGCTGGCAAGTGCCTTGACGGACCGTGCCGCAGAGGCTGCCAACGCCGATGTGCGCCGCGTGATCGCTGCAAATACCGGCAGTGCTGGCAAGTCAACGCCTGCTCGTTCTGTTCACTGACATCACAGCGTCCCTTCATGGCTCAAGCTCCCAGCGTTGACAGCGCGAACATCCCCCTAGCGTCACCATCGACTCAACCCGTCATTCACGAGCCTTTGACAGGCTCGGCCCGACTGTGGGGCACGTTGGCGTTGTCCGCCGCCACTTTCATGAATGTGCTGGACTCTTCGATTGCCAATGTCTCCTTGCCGGCGATTGCCGGTGACCTCGGCGTCAGCCCGAACCAGGGCACTTGGGTCATCACCAGTTTTGGTGTTGCCAATGCGATTGCAGTGCCCTTGACGGGGTGGCTGTCCCAGCGCTTTGGTCAGGTCCGCTTGTTCACCGCCAGCATCATCCTGTTTGTGATTGCTTCATGGCTGTGTGGCCTTGCGCCGAACATGACCACCTTGATTATTTTTCGCGTCATGCAGGGTTTGGTAGCCGGGCCTTTGATTCCGTTGTCGCAGTCACTCCTGCTCTCCAGTTACCCTCGCGCTCTGGCCGGGCTGGCGATGGCGATGTGGTCGATGACCACACTGATCGCACCGGTGCTTGGACCCTTGCTGGGTGGCTGGATCACGGACAACATGACTTGGCCGTGGATTTTTTACATCAATATTCCGGTCGGCTTTGCCTCGGCCTTCATCACTTGGCGGATCTTTCGCAAGCGCGAAAGCACGATACGAAAACTGCCGATTGACACCATTGGTCTGGCCTTGCTGGTGCTTTGGGTCGGTGCCCTGCAAATTATGCTTGACAAAGGCCAGGAACTGGACTGGTTCCATTCGCCTGAGGTGGTGATACTGGGGCTGGTGGCCCTGATCGGCCTGATCACCTTCGTCATCTGGGAGCTGACAGAGGAGCATCCAGTGGTTGATTTGACGCTGTTCAAGCGTCGTAATTTTTGGGCCGGCGCGTTGGCGTTGTCGGTGGGCTACGGCCTCTTTTTTGGCAACGTGGTGCTGTTGCCGCTGTGGCTTCAGCAATACATGGGATACACCGCGACGCAGGCTGGCATGGTGTTGGCACCAGTCGGACTGCTCGCCTTGCTGCTGTCGCCGATCATTGGCAAGAATATCCAAAAGCTCGACCCGCGTCGGCTTGCTGTCTTGGCATTTGTGGTGTTTGCGGTGGTGTTGTGGATGCGCTCGAACTTCAATACGCAAGCTGACATCGGCACCATCCTGATCCCCACCGTGATCCAGGGCATTGCCATGGCTTGCTTTTTCATCCCGTTGGTGACTATTACCTTGTCGGGTATTTCGCCCGACAAGATTCCGGCAGCCTCGGGACTGTCGAACTTTGTACGCATCGTCGCCGGCTCCTTCGGCACGTCTATCGCCACCACTGTTTGGCAAAATCGCGCTGCGCTTCACCATGCGCAGCTCAGCGACGCTGTCAATCCGGTCAGTTCTGCGACCACCCAAGCGCTGTCAGGTTTGTCGGGTGCCGGCCTGTCGCCAGAGCAAGCCCTTAGCAGCATCAATCGGCTGGTCGATCAGCAGGCTTACATGTTGGCCGCGTCAGATGTGTTCTTCATTTCTGCGTTGATTTTTTTGGGCTTGATTCCACTCGTGTTTTTGACTCGGCGTGACCGCAGTTCACACGCTAGCGTTAGCAGTTCTGACGCTGCCAGCGGGGCGCATTAAAGGCTTGTCAGAGTCGCAGTGCAGCTGCGTAGCCGGTCATTTCTAGATAGCCGCGGCCGACGCGTTCGCCGCGGCTATCGATCAACTCGCTCAGGCCTTCCCAATACACCGCCCCGGTCGATGTGCGGCTGTCGAGTTCTTGGTTGTCAATGACGGCTTTGATCGTGTAGGTTTCTGTCGGTGTGTGCACCTCCCAATCGACCGGGTAGCTCGCTTGCGTGTGCGGGCTGGTCCAGCGTCGAACCGACTTGAAAGTTACTTCGCCACGTTTGAAGATCGTCGCCCCCCCCTTGGCGGAGCGGAACGAGCCGCCGTCCCAGATCGCGTTGCCGCTGGCTGTGCGCAGTTGAAAAGCCGTCAGTGCGCTGCCGTCGTCCAAATTCATGCCGATCCAGTCCCAGCCTTGGGCATCGGGGTGCAGCAGTTCTTCGCTCCATTCGTGGTCTAGCCAAGCTTTGCCCGTCACGTCGAATGTCTGACCTTGCAGCGTGATGTTGCCGCTGGTACTCAGCTGCGGCTGGCTGTAGTAGTAACTGGCTTGACGCGCCTCTGGCCCTTTGCGCGACAGGCCGTTGTGGCCTTGTAAAAGAAGCGGTTGTGTTTCATTCATTTGCAGTTGTAGCGCGAAGTCTTGCGCCGGCAGGCTGGCGTTGTAGCGACTTGGCTCAGCCGTATCACGTTGCAAAGTCCAGTCTTTGAGTTTCAGGTTTGTGTCTTCCGTGCCGGCGACGGCGACACCAAAACCTGCGCGGGCGATGCGCTGGTCGTGCCAAAGTCTTTTGCCTTGTACATCAGTCACAGCCGCATGCGCAAAGATAAGTTGCTGTGCCGCGAACTTTGACTGGAGGGTTTGCGCAGCGTCGACGCGCGTTCGAAAAAAGGTCAGTTGAAAGCCGAACTCACGGCGGTCTGAGGCGCGGCTACTGGCATGGCCAGTGATATACCACCACTCGGTACGAAGGTCGGGATGAGCACCGTAGTCACGTGGAAAGCGCAGCGCACGCGGCGATAAAGACCAAGTCGCGAAGGGGATACTGCCCGCTGTGATACCGACCGTGCTAGCGGCAAGGACGGCGCGGCGTGTCAACATTGAAAGTCCAAAATCATGCTGCGATTCTCGCAGCTTAAAAACCTAAGGTGACACTCAAACCGGATGGCGCTCCCCAATGGGATCAGTTTCAAACACGACCTCACCCGTGTCCACATGAACAACGCGGATGTGCTGGCGGGTCGGGTCCGCCAAGCTTTTGACAGCGACTGCAACGGCTAAGCCGCGGTCGTTGTAAATCTGCCGGGAATTGTTGTGCGGCAGCAGACTGCCGCGCAGAGGCGTGCTGCTTTCAATGCGGTACTGTGAACTGGCCATGATGAATGTCCTAAACGAAATGTCGATGTGCGAACAACAACTTGACTCATCCTAAGCTTTGAATGTGACGTTTTGATCACACAAAAACTCAAGAAAGAGTCACGAAGGTAACGATTCGAAAAGTCGGGTTGCCCGTCTCAAGGCGTGTTGAGCTTGTTCTGATAGTTAATCAGAAATAGTGGCAGAAGCGGTGCAGGAATAGACAGCTTAAAAGCCTGCAGTGTTGTCAGCCGAGATCCCGAACGTGGCATGCCGAGCGCAAAACACGCCATCCCGCAGTCGTGGGTTGCCGCGCTGCGCTCACAGAGACTAACTTCGCCGTCGTTGGGCCGCTCGATTTTCCCGTTCGAGCGTCACGCGATCGCGCGTGATTCGCGCAAGCTCGCGATGTGCAACTGGTCGTAACCGAGCAGGTTAGCCAACACGTTTTCCGTATCGTGTCCTAGGAGCGGCGGGGCTTTGAAGGTGGGGGTTCCCGACGTCGAGAACTTCATGGGAATACCCGGCATACGCACCGTGTCGCCACCGGGCAGAGGCACCTCCACCACCATGTCGCGCGCCAGCACCTGCCTATCGTTCAAGGCCTGAGCGAAATCATTGACCGGGCCGCAGGGCACGCGTGCCGCACGCAGTTTGTCAAGCCAGTAGGCAGATGGATGATGGATCAATTCTTCATGGATCACGTTTTCAATCAAGAGCCGGTCAGCGTAACGGGCGGGCTGTTTGAGGTATTTGGGTGCGCGCAGTTCCTCCCGATCCACCACAGCTAAGAAACGCTCGAAAAACGCGTCACCAATACAGGCAATGATGATGTGACCGTCCTGTGTCGGAAAGGTGTTGTACGGCACATGGACAAAATGCGAATTGCCGATGCGCTCAGGCACGTGACCCGACATCAAATGCATGGTGGCCATATAGGTCAGCAGCGAGATCTGCACGTCCAGCATCGACACGTCCACATGTTGTCCGTGGCCGCTGCGTTCGCGCCCTTGCAGTGCCGCCAGCACGCCCATGGCGCCAAAAATGCCACCGCCCAGGTCGCCAATCGGAATGCCGCCGCGCACCGGAACGCTATCGGGCATGCCGGTGATACTCATGCCGCCACCCATCCCCTGTACTACCTGGTCAAAGGCAGGGCGCTGCGTGTCTGGTCCGGTTTCACCAAAACCCGTCACCGAGCAGGTGATGATGCGCGGGTTGATGGCGGCAAGAGTGGCGTGGTCGATGCCTAGTCGCTGCATCACGCCGGCGCCGAAGTTGTCGAACACCACATCGGCCTTTTTGACCAGGTCGTAGAAAACGGTGCGGCCTTCATCGGACTTCAGATCGATGCAGACGCTTTCCTTGCTGCGGTTGAGCGTCATGAAATAGGCGCCCATGCCATCCCTCGAATAGTCGGGGTGCTGGGCGAGCAGCTCGCGCGTACCTTCGCCCCGATCAGGTGGCTCGATCTTGATGGTGCGGGCACCCAGGTCGGTCAGCGTCATCGTGCCGTAGGGGCCCGAGAGCATATGGGTGAGGTCTAGGACCGTGATGCCTTCAAGCGGCTGGCTCATGGGAGTTCCTTGTTGGGGTTGTTCGCAGGTTGGCGTGGTGTGGCGCTTAAATGCGGCAGCGGTCGATCAGCTGCTTGGCAATCACCTGACGCAGGATTTCATTGCTGCCCTCGCCAATCACCATCAGCATGCAGTCCCGGTAGTAGCGCTCGATGTCGTACTCGACCGAGTAGCTGTAGCCGCCAAAGATGCGCATCGCCTCCTGCGCGCAAAACACGCCAGCCTCGGAGCCGGCCAGCTTGGCGATGGCCGCTTCTAAGTCGCAGCGCTCGCCCTTGTCGTATTTACGAGCGGCCGCTTCGATCAAATGCTTGGCGCCTTCGACCTGCGTCACCATGTCCGCCAGCTTGAGCTGAATCGCTTGATGCTGTGCGATGGGCTTGCCAAAAGCGCTGCGCTCTTGCGCATAGCGCAGCGAGTGCTTCAGCGCGCCTTCGGCAATCCCGGTGCCGCGCGCCGCCACGTTGATGCGGCCCAGTTCCAGCCCACCAGCGGTGTGCGCAAAACCTTTGCCCTCGACGCCGCCCAATAGTCGGTCGGCCGGCACGTGGTAATTGTCAAAGTTCAGCTCGCAGGTGTCGATAGCGCGGTAGCCCATCTTTTTCAGCTTGCCGACGACGTTGTAGCCCGGGCCTTTTTCGGCAATCAACATGCTCATGCCCTTGTGGCGAGGCTCGGCCTGTGGATCGGTCTTGACCAGCAGCAGGGTGAAGTGGCCGTGCAAGCTGTTGGTGATCCAGGTTTTGTTGCCGTTGACGACGTAATGGTCGCCTTCGAGTTTGGCCGTGGTGCGAATCGCCTGCAAATCGGAGCCAGCATTCGGCTCGGTCAGGCCCAAGCTGCCTCGAAAATCGCCGGTCGCCATGATCGGCAGGTACTTATCCTTCTGTGCCTGTGTACCGTTTCGCTCGATGGCGGAGGCGACGATCAGGTGTGAATTGAAGATGCCCGAAGGTGCCATCCACACCGATGCCACCTTGATGACGATTTGCGCGTAGGTCCAGGCCGATAGACCCAAGCCGCCGTATTCCTCGCTGATGGTCGCGCCGAACAGGCCGAGTTCTTTCATCTGGTCCACGATGTCTTGTGGGTATTCGTCGGCCAGGTCGTATTTTTTTGCGACCGGGCGAAGTTCCTTTTCGACCCAGGTGTCGATCGCGTCGACGAATTCCTGTTGGTCGTTGTCTTGTGACATGGCAGTTTCCGTTCAGTAGTTGATCTTGTCTTCGACGCTGTGACCGCGCTTGGCGATCAGCATGGTGCGGGAGAAGGTGCCAACCACCTTGTTGTCCTGGTTCAGGCCGGTGGTCTTGATCGTGACAATGCCGGCGCCGGGTCGCGAGGCAGATTCACGTTTTTCCAGCACTTCGGACTCCGAATACAGCGTGTCTCCCGCAAACAGCGGGAAGGTCAGCTTGATGTCGGTCCAGCCGAGGTTGGCAATGGCCTTTTGGCTGGTGTCGGTGACACTCATGCCGACCATCAGCGCCACCGTGAAAGGGCTGGCGATGACGCAGCGGCCAAACTCGCTGGCTTCGGCGTACTTGGCGTCGAAGTGCAGCGGGTGCGTGTTCATGGTCAGCAGCGTGAACCACGTGTTCTCTGTTTCAGTGACGGTGCGACCCGGGCGATGCTCGTAGATGTCGCCAACGGTGAAGTCTTCGTAATAACGGCCGAAGGTTTCGCGAAAGCGGTGTTCGCCGACTTGTTTGACGTTTTGAACCATAGGGGTATCTCCAGATAAAAAATGAAAATTTCAGGCGCGTGAGGCGTTGTCAACCAACCGCCGCGCTTTGCGCACCAGTGGCGCATCGACCATGCGGCCTTGGTAAAGAAAGGCCCCGCTCGACTCGCCGTCGGGCACAGCCTCGACCAGCAGCCGAGCCCATTCGAGTTCGGCGGGCGTGGGCGCATGGGCGGCGTGGATCCGTTCTATCTGCTGCGGATGAATCGCTGTCTTGCAGTCAAAGCCCAGCGCCAGCACACGGCGCGTCTCTAGCGACAGCTCTTCGGCGTCTTGCAAATTGACGTGCGGTACATCCCATGCCTGCAGGCCGGCGGCGCGCGCGGTGTTGACCATCAGGCCTCGCGCATGCAGCAGGCCGTCCCAGCCGAACTGCGCACCAAGTTCGGTCGCCAGGTCGGCGCCGCCCAGCATCAAAGCGCGCAGCTTGCCGCCCGCCGCTGCGATATGCGGCAGTTGCGCTATGCCGAAAGGCGTTTCTACCAGGGCGCAGACCGCGCCAATTTGCGATGCCGCCCAGCTTTCGACGCACTGCACATCGGCAGCGTGTTCCGACTTGGGCAGCAGCAGCCAATCGACCTGTACCGTCGACGCCAGCAGCGCGACCAAGTCGTGAAAGCCTTCCCGCGTGCGCAGCGGGTTGATGCGAAGCGCCACCGGGCCGCCTTCGGCAGGCCGGTTTTGCAGCCAGGCGATCACTTCGCTACGCGCCTGTTGTTTGCGATCGGGATGCACGGCGTCCTCCAGATCGATGCACACCAGGTCGGCGCCGGCTGCCATGGCCTTGGGAAAGCGTTCGGGTTTTTCGCCCGACACAAACAGCATCGAGCGTGGAGGGTTGGCTTGTCGTTTCATACGTACAAATAAATTAAATGTACGTTTATTATTTGTTGCTCGTTTGTTCTTGTCAATAAATTTCGTCAACAGACTAATTTGTCTGGTCGGGTGCGGGTACTTGGCGACCTGTGATGAAATGCTGGTCATGAGCTCTATTCCCGTTGTGATGCCCGAAGCGGCTTGCTTCCCCCTTTTGGATGCTGTTGTCCTTGCCGACCCTCAAAAGGGTGAGGGTGGTCAGCCGCGTTATGCGCAGGTCGCGCGCGAACTCCGGCGGGCCATTGCTACCGGCGTGTACCCGGTTGGCGCACATTTGCCGACTGAGCATCAGTTGTGCGAGCAGTTTCAGGTGAGCCGCTTCACTGCGCGCGAAGCGGTGCGTATCTTGGCTGCCAGCGGGTTGGTCTCGCGGCGTCCGCGCATCGGAACTGTGGTGATCGCGACCAGCGATGCCGTGCGTTACACGCATGACGCCACCTCTGTGCAAGACCTGTTGCAGTACGCGCAGGACACCGAGTTGCGCTTGGTCTATATCGGCAAACTTGCACTCAGCAAGGCGCAGGCCCAAGAATTTGGCGTAGATGCCGGCGAAGAATGGATCTACGGTATGGGTGTGCGCATGGCTGGCACGGTGGCGGAGCAGGCCACAGGCAGTGCTCGGCCGATTTGCGTCACGCGTCTGTACTTGAATCCGGTTCTCAAGGGTATTGAGCCCAAATTGCGCGGACGGCGCGGCGCGGTGCATGCGTTGATCGAGAGTGACTACGGTATTGCCATCGTGCGCGTCGAGCAGGAGTTGCAGGGCGTGCTCCTTGATGCTGATGATGCGGCCAATCTGGATGCTGAACCCGGCGCGGCCGGCCTGCGCATCATTCGCCGTTACTACAGCAGCAAGGATGAGTTGCTGGAGATTGCAGACAACATCCATGCCAGCGATCGCTTTAGCTACCGCATGCAGATGCGCAAGTAACGGTTCTCTTCGACCTTTTTGTTGGTTTCATCACGGGCGTACCCCTGTGTGTAGCGCGTGCGCCTTTTGATGAGGTGATGACCTCTGTGGGTTGACCTTGGGGTTCATTGATGCTGATTATTTTTTCATATTGACAGGACAATTAAATGAAAACATAATTTAATCATCAGTACAAATATTGGAGATTTTCAATGCGCCCTCTGTTTCAACCCTTTCGCCTGAGCCTGCTCGCTGTGGTGACGCTGGCCACCATGTTCGCCGGATCGGCTGTTGCTGCCGATGATTTCCCGAACAAACCGATCAAGATCATGGTCGGCTTTCCGGCCGGACAAGGCACTGACACGATTGCACGCGCTTTGGCGCCCAAACTGCAAGCTGAACTCGGGCAGGCGCTGGTGGTTGAAAACAAGGCTGGCGCGGGCGGCATTCTGGGCCAGCAGGCCGCAGCCACTGCGCAGCCAGACGGCTATACGATCTTGTTCACCTCGGCCGGCCCAATGGCGGTGAACCCCGGCGTGTATACCAAGCTGCCTTACGATCCAGTCAAAGACTACGCGGCGATTGCCGGCGTGATCAATGTGCCTCTGGTCATGGTGATCAACGCTGCGCTGCCAGTCAAAAATGTCAAGGACTTGATTGCCTTGGCCAAGGCCAAGCCGGGCGAAGTCAACTTTGCCTCCAGCGGCAACGGTGTGACCAACCATCTGGCGATGGAAATGCTGGCCAACGCGGCCGGCGTGAAGATGACCCACATACCTTACAAAGGCTCGCCAGCAGCTCTGATCGACCTGATGGCCGGCAATGTTAGCGTGATGTTTGACACCCCAGTGTCGGTGTTGCCGCACATCAAGTCCGGCAAGCTGAAGGCCATTGCTGTGAGTGGCTCAACCCGAATTGCCGCGCTGCCCGAAGTGCCGACGGTAGCCGAATCCGTTCCGGGTTTCTCGGCCGTGTCTTGGATGGCTTTTGTGGCACCGGCCAAGACGCCGGCTCCAGTGGTGGCCAAGCTCAGTGATGCGGTGCTGAAGGTCGTCAATACCCCTGAAATGAAGCAATATTTTCTAGCCCAGGGCGTCGAACCGATGCCGATGAGTTCTGTGGAATTGGGCAGTTTCATCAAATCCGAGGTGGATAAATGGGGCAAGGCTGCCAAGGCCGCAGGTGCAAAGGTGGATTGAACGTGACACTCGCGGTTGATCCGGTTGCAGACACCCTCGCCAGGTTTGTCGCCGGGCTGGCGCCTGACAGCATTCCGGAACAGGTGTCGCTGCGCGCCCGTCACCTGATGCTCGACGCCATCGGCTGCGGACTGGCGGCCCGGCGTGAAAGCTTTGCTGTGCGTTTTCAGGATTCGCTGCGGGCGCTGGCGGGCGGTGTGCAAGGCACTTCAGGCGTTTTGGGTTTTGCGGAGCGCATGACGCTGCGTGATGCGACCACCCTGAACGGCATGCTGATGCATGGCCTCGACTACGACGACACCCACATGGCCGGCGTGGTCCACCTGACGGTCAGCGTGCTCCCCGCCGTGCTGAGTCTGGCCGCGCAGCGCGGCGCCAACGGCAAAGCGATGCTGACGGCCTATATCGCTGCGGTAGAAGCGGGTGCCCGTATTGCCAGCGCGGTAAAAGGCGGTTTTCACCGACAAGGTTTTCATCCCACGGGCCTCGTCGGCACCTTCGCCAGCGCCCTAGCCGCCGGTCGGTTGATGGGCCTGGATGCCGGGCAACTGATCCATGCCCAAGGCGCAGCCCTGTCGATGGCCAGTGGCAGCCTGCAGTTCATAGAAGATGGCGCTTGGACCAAGCGGGTGCATGCCGGCTGGGCTGCGCAGTCGGGGCTTGCGGCGGCCAGCTTTGCTGCGCACGGTGTCATCGCGCCGCAAGCGCCGTACACAGGACGCTACGGTCTTTACCGAAGTCACCTGTCTGAAGTGGATGCTGCGCAGATTCACCTCGACAGCGCCACGGCGGGGCTTGACGCCGACGGCCAGGCTAGCGTTTGGGAACTGATGCAGATGGCCGTTAAGCCGTTTGCCATGTGCCATTTCGTCCATGCTGCGACCGATGCGGCCATTGCACTTCATCGTCGCGGGGTAGATATACGGGCGATCGAGTCGGTCGAGGTGCTCGTACCCCAGGCGGCAGTGGAACTGGTTTGCGAACCTTCGGACCGAAAGCGCCGTCCTCAAAATGAATACGACGCTAAATTTAGCCTGCCTTACGCCGTCAGCAGTGGTTTGATACGCGGACGTTTGGGACTTAAGGAACTCTTGCCCGAAGCGTATCTTGATGTCACGGCGCAAGCCTTGATGGACAGGGTAACTTATCGCGTCGACCCGAATTCGACCTTCCCGCGTCACTACAGCGGTGAGGTACGGATCATCCTGCGCAGTGGCAATGAACTGGTGCACCGCGAAGCTGTGAATCGCGGGCACCCCGAACGCCCTGTGACCAACGAACAGGTCCAGGCCAAATTTATGGAAAACGCCTGTCTTCATTTTTCCGAGACACATGCGACCGCAGTGCGAGAGCAGGTCCTAGCCTTGGACGCACTCCCTTCAGTGGCCACGCTGGAAACGCTGCTAGCCCAAGAGCCCCTGCAATAAAAATCCGTTGCCTTGGTGAACCGCGCTCACCAGTCTTCCTTGACCGCCAGCACCGCGTCGGCGCTGGCGGCTGCGCGACCTGCCAGCCATGCTGTCAAGGTGCCCGCCAACACCACCGCAGCGCACAAACCCAACAAGCGCAGCCACGGCACTTGCAGGTCCATCGTCCAGTGGAAACTTTGCGGGTTGACCACATGCACCAGCACCACCGACACCGCCAGTCCCAGTGCCAAACCGGCGACCGAACCCATGACAGTCCAGGCGGCACCTTCACCAGCCACCACCGTCAATATTTGCCGGCGCGTCAAACCCAAGTGAGCCAGCAGGCCGAACTCTTTGCGCCGGGCCAGCACTTGGGCGCTGAAGTTGGCGGCCACGCCAAACAGACCGATCGCAATGGCGACCGCCTGCAACCAGTAAGTGACGGCAAAGCTGCGATCAAAAATACGCAGCGAGGTGGTACGGATCTGACTGGCCGAGGCAAATTCAATCAGGCTGCTAGCCCCCGAGGCCTGTTCAGGGACGTCCCGGATGGCTTGTTGCACTGCGGCATCGCTGGCTTCGGGCTTTAGCCAAAGCGCGAGATCGTTGACACGCTGGTCGCCGGTGAGCCGCACAAAGTCAGCTTGGTCGATGGCGATGGCGCCGAACTGGCGAGCGTAATCTCGCCAAACGCCGGCGACAAAAAAGGGTGCTGTTGGGACAGTATCCGTAGACGCTGCCGCGCTGGTTGTCATCACCGCTCCGAAAGCTGTCGACAACGGTGCAAATGGACCACCGAGCTTGGCTTGGTAAAGATCCAACATCGGCTCACTCACATAAATCCCGATGCTGCCCGCCGGCACGGCCAAGGCTTCACCCACCAAGGGCAGGGCACGGGCAGGGTCCTGTAAGTCACGGGCGATCAATGCCACCGTGGGTTGCGCCGGGTTGAGCAAGAGTTGCGTCACGCGCAGCGTGCTGACACGCTGTACGCCAGTCACAGCGGCCACCTGATCAACGAAGTCGGGGCTGAAGTAAGCGCTGTCGCTAGCCGCTGCACTGACCGACGTGCGCAGGTACAGATCAGCCGGCAGCACCACGTCCAGCCAGCTGGTGACCGATTGCCGAAAGCTCGCCACCATGACGGTGAGCGCCACCGCCAAACTCAGCGACGCCACCACGCCGCTGACCGCCACGCCGGCGCTTTCACGCACGCGGCGCGCACGCTCCACCGCCAGCATGGGCAGCGCGCGATGCGCCACCCAAGGGCTCAGTCGGCCGTACAAACAGCCGATCAAACCCGGCAACGCAGTGATGCCGCCGACCAGTAACAAGCCGACCGACACATAAGCCCCTAGCGCCATGCCGGCCACGGGCGGCAGCAGCGCCAGCACACCGCTGGCCGCCAGCAAGGCCATGCTCAACCAGTGGCTGCGGGGGCCGCCCAAGCTGGCGCCCAAACCTTTCAGGCTTTGCGCAGGCGGCAATTTTTGGGCACTTCTGGCCGGCCACCAGCCGCCCACCAAAGCGGCCGCCACACCCAGCCCGCCGTACACCAGCGCGGCCGTGCTGCTCCAGTGCAGCGTCGGTGCGATGCCCGAAAAATAACCGCCGCCCAAGTCGCCGCCCAACACGCGCAATGCCAGCGCTGCCAGCCCGGTGCCCAGCGCGATGCCGGCAACGCTGCCGACCCCGCCAAGCACCAGCGATTCGTAGAGCACCAGTCGCAAGCGCTCGGCGCCGGTCAAGCCCAACACACCGAGCAATGCAAACTGTTGTGCGCGTTTCGCCACGCTCAGCGACAACACCGAAAAGACCAAAAAAGCGCCCGTGAAAAGTGCCACCAGCGCCAACACCGTGAGGTTGACGCGGTAAGCCCGCGACAGCTGGTCGATGCGCTGCGTCGCGTCGCCGGGCTCGCTGAGTCGCAGTTGTGCCGGCCAGTCGGGCTCGCTTTGCAGCTTGCGGATGAAGGCGCTGCGGTCAACACCCACGCGCAGCTTGAGGTCGATCCGCGACAGCTCACCGCCGCGTTCAAACAGGTCTTGCGTCGCGCCAATGTCCATCACGGCCAGAGGCCCACCGCCGGCCGCCACGCGGCCGGCCACACGGACCTGGAGCAGGCGCACGCCGCTTTGCATTTCAACGGTGTCGCCCGTCAGGCGTTCGCGCGCGGCAGCATTCAAAAAAATCACACTAGGCGCAAACAGGGCAAAGCGGTCGGCGCCTGTGGTGGGCAAGGGCATCAGTTCGGGGGCTACGGTGGCCAGCCGCAAGGCATCCACACCGATCACTCGCAAGGCCAGCCGTTCGCCGCTGGCGTTTTGTGCGTAGGTGCTCAGCTCCAGCACGGGGCTGGCCACGCTGACGTCAGGGTGCTGCGCGACGCGAGCGAACATGGTTTCGTCAAACGTGCCTTGGGCTGCGCGTAGTTCCAGGTCGGGTTGACCATTGACCGAGCGAACGGCTTGCGAAAACTCACTCAAGGCAGACGCATTGATGAGGTGCACCGAAAACGCCAGCGCCACACCCAGCATCACCGCTACCATGGCAGCGGCATTGCGCCAAGGGTGGTGTTTGAGTTCTTGCCAGGAGAAGGTACTGAGCAGCCTCAGCACGGCAGGTGCTTCAGACCAAGCCATCAGCGAGCAGCTTGAGGACCCGATCGGCTCGGGCTGCCGCGGCTTCTGAATGCGTCACCAGTACAAGCGAGGTGCCTTGTTCTTTCGTCTGGGCGATGAGTGCGTCCATCACTTTGGCTGCGGTGCTCGGGTCGAGGTTGCCGGTGGGTTCATCGGCCAGCAGCAGACTGGGGCGATGCACCAAAGCGCGTGCAATCGCCACGCGTTGCAGTTGGCCGCCCGAGAGCTGCTGCGGCAGTCGACTGCCCAAACCGTCTAAGCCCACGGCCGCCAACATTGCGGCGACGCGTTCGTTGACAGGCTGACCCAACAGCAACAGCGGCAGGCCGACGTTTTGTGCGACATCCAAATGCGGCAACACATGAAAGGCTTGGAACACAAAGCCGACATGCTGGCGTCGCAGCAGCGCGCGTTGATCTTCAGTCATCTGGTCTAGCGAGTGGCCATGCAACACCACCGATCCCTCGTCCCACGTGTCCAGTCCGGCCATGCAATTGAGCAGGGTTGATTTGCCCACGCCAGATTCTCCAACGATGGCGACGAACTCGCCTGGTGCGACGTGCAGCGACACGTTCCTGAACACGGTCGTGCCGCCGTAGCGCTTGGCTAAGTGGGTGATGAGCAGGGTCATTCGTTCAAGCTTTTTTCGCTAGATTTCGCTGCAGTCACGTGCTCAGCCACCAACGCCAGTACCTGCGCTAAAGCATCCGGCGCGTCGCAGGCCACCACGTGGCGTTGCGGCATGCTGCGCAGCCAGGTCAGCTGGCGTTTGGCGAGTTGCCGCGTGGCGGCAATGCCTTGCTCGCGGAAGTCGCGTGATGCCGTGTTGAGGTCGACGTCTGTCGCTTGTTTGGCTTGTGCTTCCCGTGTGTCAATGCTGTCCAGCAACGTCCACGCTTGGCGGTAGCCGACACAGCGCATGGACGGCAAGTCCGGGTGCAAATCACCTCGGGCGCGCAAGGTACGGACTTCCTCCAGAAAGCCGGCGGCGAGCATGGCGTCAAAGCGTTCGGCAATTCGGCCGTGCAACCAAGCGCGGTCGCTGGGTTCAAGTGATATCAACAGGCCCGACGACTCCATTTCGTCACGGCGAGTTTCCTCGTCATTGCGAGTGGAACTATTCTCGTCACTGCGAGCGAAGCGCGGCAATCCAGCGGTCATGGACTGCCGCGCTTCGCTCGCAGTGACGGCTGATGGCGCTATACCGTCTTCCACGGGTTTCGCCGCTATCCGCCGCTGAAAGAACGACAGCGGTTGGCCCGACACGCGAAACACTTCGAATGCTCTGGAGATACGTTGTGAGTCTTGCGGCTTTAGCCTGGCTGCGGTGATTGGGTCTACCAGCGCCAGCTCGGCATGTAGCGCCGGCCAGCCGCGCGCTGCGGCTTCGGTGGCTATGGTTGCGCGGACAGCAGGGTCGGCTTGTGGCATTTCGTCCAGCCCGTCGAACAGCGCTTTGAAATACAACATGGTGCCGCCCACCAGCAGCGGCAGCTTGCCGCGCGCGCGTATTTCTTGCATCAAACGCTGGGCATCCGTCACAAATTCAGCAGCGCTGTAAGCCTGCAACGGGTCTCGAATGTTGATCAGGTGGTGCGGCACGGCGGCCAGTTCATCGGCGCTGGGTTTGGCTGTGCCAATGTCCATGCTGCGGTAGACCAAGGCCGAATCGACGCTGATGATTTCGACCGGGTGTTGCAGCGCGATGGCCAGCGCAGCCGCCGTCTTGCCAGCCGCGGTCGGGCCGGCCAAGGCCAAGTAGTTAATTGATCCAAAAGCGTTGTTCATGGCGTGGCAGCTGCTTGAATGAGCGGTTTGACACTGCCGTGGCGTCGCACCAAGGTCCAGGCGGTCAGCGCGATCAAGACGGTCCACAACGCGATACCGTAAGTGAGCGGCCGCACCGTGCCGTCCATGTGGGTGCCGAGCCAAGTGCCCATGACAAAGGCCACCAGCGTCATCAGGAAACCATTCAATGCCGAGGCTGTGCCCGCTGCTTGTGGAAAGGGACCGATGGCGCCGCTCTGTCCGCAGGGTTGGTGCACGCCGTGCGCCAGCATGAAAAGGGCATAAGGCAACACGATGCCCCACAGGTTGTTGACGCCAGCCCAGGTCAAGCCGGCCATGAGCAAACCACTGATCAGGCTCAGGCCGGCGGCGATGCCGACCGAGTTTTGCACGCCAAAGCGCGTCAGCAAACGGCGGCATAAAAATGTGCCGGCAACGTAGGCCAGACACATGAAGAAAAACACCATGCCGTATTGCGTTTTGCTCAGGCCGATGAGGTTGATCAGCACAAAAGAGGACGTCGCCAAAAACGTGAACAGGCCGCCGTACGATGCAGCCGACAACGCCGAAAAGGCCAGAAAGGTCGGGTGACGCAAAATTTGCGACCAGGTGCGCAGCAAAGCCGCAGGGCGTAAGGCGAGTGGGTTCGGCCGACTCAGTGACTCTTCAAAGCGCAGAGCCACCAGACCCAGCGCCAGCACACCAAACACGGCGGGTGCCAATAAGGTGATGCGCCAGCCGCCATAGTCTGCGAGCAGGCCGCCCAGTGGTCCAGCGACGCAAGCTAACACGCCAAGTCCGCTCAGGCCTTTGGACATGATGCGCGCGCCATCCGTGGGGCGGTACAGGTCGCGCACGATGGCGCGCGCGCACATCACCACGGCACCCATGGCAACACCTTGCAGCACGCGCCAGCCGATTAACCACTGCATTGAAGGCGCCAATGTGCTGGCCACAGTCGCCAGCACATAAGCCCCAAGACCGATCAGCAAAATAGGTCTTCGGCCAAAGCGGTCTGACAACGGGCCCCACAGTAGTTGCGAGCAACCAAACGCCAGCAGCAACGCACTCAGGGTGTATTGCGCTTGGGACATTGGCGCCGAAAAGCTGTCGGCCAGCGCGGGCAAAGCCGGTAAATACAGATCGGTGGTGACGGGTTGTATGCCCAGCAGCGTCGACAAAATCACCACTACCAAGCCGGGCGACATGCCGGGTTGGGTGCTCATGGTGTGGTGGGAGGGCTGTGCAGACATCCAGAAGAGCGTAGCAGGATTTTTCCTGAGTTAGCATCTGGCTCAACGCGAATCGAGCTTGAAAAGTTGCGTCAGTGCAGCTTTGTACTGTGGCTGGCCGACGGTGTTGGTGTTGTGGTGCGAGCCGTCTTCTACCAAGACAAACAGCTTGGGTTCGGCGGCCGCATCAAAAAGTTTTCTGCCCAGTTCTGGGTCGATGAGTTGGTCACGTCCGCCGTGGACTACCAGCAATGGGGAGCCAATTTGGTCGACCTTGCGAATGGCTTCGAAGCGCTGCGTGATCAATGCGGAAATGGGCACCCAACCCCATTTGAAGGTGCTCACTACGTCGGCGATAGAGGTGAAGGTGCCTTCGACGATGGTGCCACTTTCATCAGACACTTGCGACGCCAAGTTGATGGCAATCGGTCCGCCCAGTGAGTGGCCAAAAATATAACGCGGTCGATTTGGGTAGCGGGCTGCCAGCCAGTCCCAAGCTGCGCGGGCGTCTTCATACGCCGTGTCTTCGGACGGTAAGCCCGCACTGCTTTTGCCGAAGCCGCGGTAGTCCACCCCCAACACCGAAAAGCCGAGTTCCTGCATGCGACGCATGCGAAACGCAGAGCCGGTGACGTTCCAGCGGGCGCCATGGAGATACAGCAACACGGGCCTGTCGTCGTTGCTCAAACCCGCGGCCAGAGATGCCAGCGGTTTGTCAGCCTCCAGCCATAAACCGTGCAACTTGCTGGCTTGGCCGGTGACCTTTGACTTGAATTCAATCCACACGTCGTCCATGTTGCGTGTGGCCTCGACGCCGCCGCCCCAGCTGCGGTCGCTGGGTTGAAAAATCCAAGTTCGCTGGCGTTCGTCGAACGACGTGCAACCGGCGACACATGCAGCCGTCAGGGCTAGCAAGGCAAGCGTCAGTGCAGAGGTGAAGGGGTGCGAGAGTTTCATGAGTCTTTCAACATCATCGCTGTTTAACGTTCAGTTAACGCCACTGGGGTCTTTTAAACTCTCGTCATGAGCAAACCTGTCGCCCTTGAATCCACTATTGCCACGCCGCCATTGAAGCCCGGGACCGAAGCTTGGGCGCTTGGCATTGCCGGTCTGTTGCCCTTTGTGGCGAGCGCGGTCGGGCTTTGCTTGCTGCCACCCGCTTGGACAGGTTTGGCTGCGTTGGCACTGCTCACTTATGCCGCGGTGATCGTCAGCTTTCTGGGCGGCATTCATTGGGGCTTGGCGATGCCGTTGGCTCAGACGCGCCCCGGGCTGTTGGTCTGGGGTGTGTTGCCTAGCTTGCTGGCTTGGGCCAGTTTGCTGCTCAACAGCGTTTGGGGCTTGTTGCTCATGGCGGCGAGCTTGTTGCTTTGCTACATCGTCGATTGCCAGATTTACCGATCATTAGGGCTCGGTGGCTGGATCGGACTGCGAGGCCTGCTCACGCTCGTCGCCGTGCTGTCTTGCTTGGCCGGCGCTGCGGCCTTTTTTGTAGGGGGCTGAGTGCAGTTTTATTCGCCCATGCGGTTGTTCAGCGACCGCGCAAAAACAGACTGTCGAGATCGCGGATGCTCATTTGCCGCCAAGTGGGCCGACCGTGGTTGCACTGGTCTGAGCGGTCGGTGGCTTCCATTTGCCGCAGCAGCGCGTTCATTTCATCCAGCGTGAGTTTGCGGTTGGCGCGCACCGAGCCGTGGCAGGCCATGGTTGAGAGCAGCTCGTTTTGGGCGCGCTGAATCACGGTGCTGGCGTCGTGCTGGGCCAACTCGGCGAGCACGCTGCGCGCCAACTCGACAGCGTCTGACTGCGCCAGTGTGGTCGGCACAGCCCGCACTGCCAGTGTCTTGGGTGAGAACGGTGTGATCTCCAGGCCCAGCGTTTGCAAGGTTGCCGCAGCGGTTTGGGCCGTGTCGATTTCTTGCGCGGTGGCCGCAAAAGTGGCTGGAATCAGCAGCGGCTGGCTGGCGATGGCGGCATGGGCCGAGTTGTCCAATTGGTTCTTCAGGCGCTCATAAACAATGCGCTCATGCGCTGCATGCATGTCCACAATGATCAGACCGCTGGTGTTTTCAGCCAAGATGTAAATGCCTTGCAGTTGCGCCAACGCCCGGCCCAGCGGCCAGTCGCCAGACGGCAAAGTGGGGGCTTCGGTGATGGGGTTCGGCGCAGCAACTGGCCACATGGCTTCAAAGTCGCTGACCCGGTGATCAGTCCGTTGATCCGTACGCGCTGAAAAATCCATGCCCGGTTGCGCCCAGCCCAAACCGCGGGCGGCGCGCTGGGCGTCCGACAAAAAGCCTTGCAGACCTGCCGTTTGCAGGGGCGCATTCGCATCCGCAGCGGCCACGGCATCGATGACGCTGCCGACGGCTACACCAGTCTGCGAGCGCGGTACCGCCAGCGCGTTTTCGGCGGCGTGGCGCACGGCTTGGTGCACTTCGCGGCTGTCCCGAAAGCGCACTTCAATCTTGGTTGGATGCACGTTCACGTCGACGCGGGCCGGGTCCATCTCGACATACAGCGCATAGACCGGCTGACGATGACCGTGCAGTACGTCCTCATACGCGCTCCGAGCTGCGTGTGTGAGCACCTTGTCGCGCACATAGCGACCGTTCACATAGGCAAATTGCTGGTCGGCGCGGGAGCGGGCGGCATCCGGAATGCCGGCCCGTCCCCAGACGCGCACGGCAGGTCCGCCGTCCATGCGGCGCGCACTGCTTTCGTAATTCACGGTGATGGATTGCGCCACAAACTCAGCGCCCAACACATCCGCCAAACGCTGGTCCAGCGCGGCCACAGGGTCGTCGGTTTGCAGCGCATCGGTGCAGGCGCGCCACTGTTCGACCAACTTGCCTTCGTGCCATATGGCAAAGCCCACGTCGGGGCGCACCAGCGCGTGGCGTCGGACGGCTTCAATGCAATGTGCCAGTTCAGTGGCGTCGGTCTTCAAAAATTTGCGGCGGGCGGGCGTGGCGTAAAACAGCTCGCGCACTTCGACGCTGGTGCCGCGGCTTCGGGCAGCGGGTTGTAGCTCGCCGGTACGGCCGTCCAGCTGCCAAGCGTGACCGCCCGCGCTGGCATCGGCTTCGGCATCGCCCGAGCGCGAGATCAGGCTCATGTCGGCAATCGAATTGATGGCGGCCAGCGCCTCGCCCCGAAAGCCCATCGTGCCGACGGCTTCCAAGTCTTGCAAGGAGGCGATCTTGCTGGTGGCGTGGCGACGCAAGGCAATCGCTAGCTCGTTGGCCGGAATGCCCGTACCATCGTCTTCCACCAAAATCAGCCGCACGCCGCCTGCCAGCAAGCGCACCGTGACTTGGCGGGCGCCAGCGTCCAAGGCGTTGTCAACCAACTCACGTACCACCGAAGCCGGCCGTTCAACCACTTCGCCAGCGGCAATTTGGCTGATCAGTTCGTCTGGCAGTTCACGGATGGGGCGGCGGGGTGGGGCGGTGGTGGCAGAGTTCACCGGCGGATTTTAGGCCGTGTCAAAATCGGCGCCATGGAAATTATTAGCTTTTTGATGGACTTCATTCTTCATGTGGACCGCCACTTGGAGACCTTCACGCAACAGTACGGCCTGTGGGTCTATGCGCTGCTGTTTGCCATCATCTTTGTCGAGACGGGTGTCGTGGTGATGCCGTTTTTGCCGGGTGACTCGCTGCTCTTCATTGTTGGCGCTTTGTGCGGTGTTGGTTTGATCAGCCTGCCGGTGTCCATTGGTGTGCTGCTGGTGGCGGCCATTTTGGGCGACCAGTGCAACTTCAGCATCGGCCGTTATTTCGGCCCCAAGGTGTTTCAGTGGGAAGACTCGCGGTTTTTCAACAAGCGCGCGTTCGATCAAGCGCATAACTTTTACGAACGCTACGGCGGCGTCACCATCATCTTGGCGCGGTTCATGCCATTCGTTCGCACCTTTGCGCCTTTTGTCGGCGGTGTCGCTGACATGAGCCGCCGCAAGTTCACCGCTTACAACGTGATCGGTGCAGTCATTTGGGTGGTCGGCCTGTGCGGTGCGGGTTATTTGTTTGGCAACTTTGTGTGGGTCAAAGACAACCTGAGCTCGATCATCTGGGCGATGATTTTGGTGCCGGGCTTGCTGGTGTTGGTTGGCGCGGTGAAGGCTCGGCGGACAGCGTGAAGTCCATGCCGTTGACGTACTCACCGTCAGCCTTCATATTGATTGGGTAACTTTGGGCGGACGCCAGCCCCAAACTGCGAAGCTGTTCATGAGACAGGCGCAAGGTGTAGCGTCCAGGCTTCACGGCCGGCACGATGTAATAGCCATCGGCGGCGCTGCGTTCACTCGCCACCACTTGGCCTCGTTCGTTCACTAACTCCAGTAAGGCATTGCCAATGCCGCGGTTTTTGCCATCTTCCAGCAAGTAAACGGTGCCATCGATTTCACTCGTCATGACCACCGGAAAATCCACCAATACCACGTTGCCAGGACGCGGTAAGACCCGTACACCCGGAACGGCGGCTTGCCACTGAGGGTCTTCCAGTGTCCCGGTGTCGAGGGCTACGTCTGCGAATTGGCGCGGTGTCATGTGGCTCATGTACGCCATGCCGTCGGCATTGGTGCGCACCGGGTGACGGCTGCCACCGTTCAAGGTGAAGCCAGCGCCTTCTACGGGTTCTTCTCCAAAGTCAAACAGACCGTTCATGTTGGCGTCCACAAAGGCGTGGGCTGACACCGCGCCCGAAGCCGCCATCGGCTGCCAGTTGCGAGCCCAATTTCCGCTGCGTGGGTCGCGCCCAATCGACATGAACAGTTGCATGCCAATACCAAGGTCGCCGTTGCTGCTGACGCGTGCACTCACGCCCATTCCAAATGTGCCGAAATTGCGGTTGTATCCGGCGGCGAGCGTGGTCACGCTGGGGTCCAGACTTTGCACCAGCCCAAGGTTGATGCGCGATGCATCGCTCAGGTTTTTGTCTGCTGAAATTGCCACGCTGGCGAGCTGGCTGTCGGGTTCCAGCCTGTAGGTCAACTGGCTACTGATTCCAATGCCAGCGACACGTCGTCGCACCTGCAACGCGCCGCTGGTCGATCGGTTGTCGTCTGAAGTCTGTAGATTCAGCGTATTGGTGAAGCTGGTACTTTGCAGGTTGAGAGACAGGCGACCCTGCGCGTTCAAGCTGCTTCGACCCGATTCCGTGACTTCTCGAAATACATCCAATCCGAGAGGCAATACCAAGGCCTCGCGGAGAGACACGCTGCCACTCACACGCGCACGTGTGCGCTGTTTTAGCAGGTCCGTGCTGGCCACGAAAAAGTCGCTGGTGAAATGGCTCAATTGCGTGTGTGTGAGGTCGACAGAAAAGCGGCCTAAGCCGGTGCGCACGCCGACTTCGGTGAGCGAACCGCCATGGGTGGCGAGCACGTGGTCAGCGCTCATGAGCATGCCCAGTGCCGAAGCCCGCAGACCCATGTTGCTGTAGTGCTGCGCCTGGGCGCCCAAGCCTAAGTCAATGCTGACGAGCCCAGCTGTCGCAGCCCAGCTGTCGGCCAAGCCAAGGTCAGCCTGATAGGTTTGTCTGTCACTACCATCGTCGCCGCGCTGGCCGCCCGCGGTGTAGTAAAAATGACCCGGTTTGGTCAGCGTTTCGTCGAGCAAAAAGGCCTCGCGCTCGACCCGCCTTTGGCCCAGCGGGCCATTGAAAACCAGCCGGAATTCATTGTGACCAAAGACCAGGGGCTGATCTTCAAACTGGTACAGCCCGTCAGGGCGCGACGACTGAAAGGCGATCAGTGCGTCGTTGAAGTAGAGCGTCACGTCCCAGCCTGGCGGCAGGTCACCGCGCAAGGTGTGCAGGCCGTAGCTACTGGGTTGATTCAGCGGCCGGTTGCTCACCACCAAGCCGTTACCGCCCCCGGCGGATCGCACCACGTTGGTCAGTGCGGGTAAACCGACGTTGCCGAGGGTCAAGGTGCGGGCACGCAGGGGTCCCAGCAAATGGGCATTCGGGTCGTGGCGTGACAGTGTCAGGCGTGCTTCGGGATTCGTTTGAGCGAATTGTGGGCCCGCATTGTTTTGAAGGCCTGTGACAAACATCGATGCTTCCATGCCTAGGAGGTCACTGGTGATAAAGGCGCTGTAGGTCATATCGGTGGTGGTCTTGCCTGTGCTGTCGCGGCTGGTTTGCAACCCCAATGTCTGGTCAATAAAGGGCACGCCAAGCAGTCGGTAGTCTGAGTTGTTCAGGGGAAAGCCCGGGTCTTCATATGCCGCGCCTCGTAAGCCCAAGCGCGCAGCATCCTGCTCACGGGCTAACCTCGCCTGAATCGGCAATATTTCACGCGGCAGCACCTGCAGGCTCAGGGTCGATAGGCTGAGTTCGAGGTCTATGGGCCACCAAGTTTGCAGCCGTCTGGCTGAGACGTAAATATCGTTGTCGAGCCAGCGTATCGATGTTGGATCGATGGGCTCACTTCCGTTGAGAAGCGTCACGCCGGCTGAGTCCAATTCCAGCCGAAAGGGTCGATCTTGCCGCACCAAAAAACCGGCTGCGATGCGCGTGACAGGGTCTACGGAGATGCCCAAAGTCAGGAGGCGTGCCATTTCACCCAGCGGCAGTAGCACCTCATCGCCCACTTCATAGGCGGTGAGTGTGTCAGCCAGCAGGCTGCCGTCCAGCCGGACTTCAAGCAGCAGCAGGTTGAGCTCGCTGGGTGCTAAAGGTGTGGTCATTGCCATTGACTGACGGCCTTGCGCCCATGTGGGCTGGCAGGCTCCCGTGCACAGCAGCGCCGTGAGGAAGGCGCAGTTAAGCCTTGTGCGGCTGAGGCCGCTAGTGGGTCCGAACCGCATCCGACTTTTAAGGCAAGGCGAGTGACGCTTGAGCCATGGTTTTGCCACCATCTTCAGTTCGCTGCGCAAAGGTGAGCTGGATCAAACCGCCTTTGAGCGACATACCTTCGGGCAGGTGAAGCGGCAGTTTGGCCGTGCGCAAGGCATTAGGAACATACACCGCGACACCGTTGACTTGGCCGACTGCCACGGGTTTGCCGCCAGCGGGTGTGTAAGTGGCTAGCAAGTTGCCGTACACCGAACGGTTGCCGCTGCGGTTCAGGTGAAAGTCCAGCAGTGGCAGGCCATCCGCTTGGCCGTTGACTTGGGTGCTTGACGTGATGGCCAGCGCGTCCAACGTGACATTCGCGACAGTGTCGCCGTGGCGCACGATCACTGGAATGCTGGCGCCAATCAGTGCGCTCAGGCGAATCGCAATTTGGCCCTGCTCCGGGCTCACGGCTTGTTCGATGTCGCTGCTGCCTTCAACATCGGGCAGCCGGTCAAATTGCAGGTGTGAGCGGTATTCGCCGTTGGGCAAACCGGCAGGTTTGCGTAGGCTGATACGCACGGTTTGTGACTCACCCGCCTTCAGGGTGACTTGACGCGGGGAATAGCGCAGCATGTGGGTTGCAAAGCGTTCGTCTTGCTCAGTGGTCTCGGCCGGCACAATTTGGCCCGTTTCGGTCATGCGGCGATTCACCACGCTGATCCGGTAGCTCTCGGGTGTCAGCCCACGGTTGATCAGTTCCACCTGCGCGGCACGTTGGTTTTTTTCGATTTCGATGCGCGTCGGGTAAAGCATCAGGTCGGCGAGCGCCATTGGCGCGGCCAAGATGGCCAGCAAACCAAGCAAGCCACTTCGACTCACGAAATGTATTTTGGATAAATTCATGGGGCTGGGTTTTTAATAAAGAGAGGAGATCGTTGCTTCCAACTCGATGTCGGTCGCTGAGATGTAAGTGCCGCGTGACTGAGCTGGGCTGATGCTCAGCGTTGCACCGACCTTGACGATTTCCTCATACATCGCGCAATGGGCGACGGTGCGCTCGAGAGACATCGGCGGATAAGTGGAAAAGTTGCTCAAGACCATGGCGATTGAGGTCGTCTCTACCGAGGCAGGTGTGGTCACCAGCGCCACTGTGTAGCGGGTGCTGCCGCTGCCGCTACAGGTCACCCTGAATTCAGCCGGCCCTGCATGGCTGTCCAAAGCGGCTGGCGTCACCACATGAGCAGAACCCGAGCGCGCGCCAGTGGACGGGTTAAGAATGAGCTCCCCCGGCGAAACGACAACCAACGAACCAAAGCGCAGATCCTTGCCGGCTATTTTTATGACGTTCATCGTGCACCCATCAGGGCATTCAGCGCGGGCAGGCATGCTCAACGCGGCTAGCAACGCAGCGATGGAAATACCTAAAAATGTGTGCGAGGTCATGGGTAAGGTGCCTGTCAAAAATCTCAGTTGTAGTTCAGCATTGCCATCACCGCATCGGGGCTGTTGCCATCGCCTTGTGTGAGCGAAATCGAGATGCCCAGGGAGCCGTTCAGCGTGCCGTCGTTCACCACCTGCAAGGTCGTTGGGGCGTTGCATGCCTTGGACAAACTATTCGTCATGCCGCAGGAATATTCGACAGACGTCACTCTCATGGGCGCACCAGGGATGCGAATCGTCAAGACCCCGGTGCTGGTGCTGAACAACGTTTGCGTGAAGGCGGTTGTTAAGGATGCCGATGTGCTAACAGGTGCGACGATCGTTGCCGCAGCGCTGGCATTTGCGACAGCTGAATGCACCGTGTCAGCGCCAGTCAGGTTGGCCAGCAGGCCAACCCAAGCAAGGGCCTTGATGCGCATCAGCATGCGTTAACGATGCGTCAGTTGTAGTTGACCGTGAGGGCAATACCTTCAGCGTTTGCGTAAATGCCCGAAGGAGT
>CANFWV010000031.1 GCA_947450695.1 Comamonadaceae bacterium | reverse complement strand
GTCAACATCAACGGTGGCGCAAGCCACAACACCACGGTGGACCTGTGGCAGGGCAATGGCGCCGCCTTCACCGGCAACTACGCGCTGAACAGCAGCAACGACAGCATCTTGGCGCACAACTGGTATCTCGGTGGCAGCGGCAGCAGCGGCGGCATGACTATCGACATCAGCGGCATCAATGGTGGCAACGCCACCACGGCTGAGACGCTGGAGATGCGTGCCAGCGGCGGCACCATGGTGGTTGACATGACGACGCAGCAGCACGCCGGCTTCATGTCTGGCAACGGCATCATCGCCTCGGGCAGCCATGACCGCATCACCATCACCAACGGTGGTTTTGTCAGGGCTGATGCCAGCGTTGAGACCTACAACTTCACCGTCAGTGGTGGCAGCAACACCATTTTGGTCAACAACGACCACCGAGGCGTTGATATCAACGGGACCACTGGCAACTACACGACGGTCGAGCTTCGCGGTTACAACTCGGGTTACTACAGCTTCAGTGGTCACTACAACCTGCAGTTCGACAACGACACCATCGTTGCTAAAAACTGGTACGGCGCTGGCAGCGGCAATAGCGGTGGTGTGACGATCGACATCAGCGGCATCAACAACGGGAATGCGACGACGGCTGAAACGCTGGACATGCGTGCCAGCGGCGGCGCGTTGATGGTCGACATGACGACGCAGCAGCACGCCGGCTTCATGGCCAACAACGGTATCAATGCCTCGGGCAGCCATGACCGGATCAGCATCACCAATGGTGGTTTTGTTAAGGCCGCAGACAGCATTGAGACGTATAACTTCTCGGTCAGCGGTGCCAGCAATACGATCTTGGTGAACAACGACCACCGCGGCGTCGATATCAACGGAGCCAGTGGCAACGACACGACGGTCGAGCTTCGCGGCTACTACTCAGGCTATTACAGCTTCAGCGGCCACTACGACCTGCAGACCGGCGGTGACCGCATCGTTGCGAAAAACTGGAACGGCTACGGTAGTGGTAGCAGTGGCGGTGTGACGATCGACATCAGTAAAGTCAATGGCGGTCTTGCGACTACAGCTGAAACGCTGGAGATGCGCGCCAGTGGTGGTGCGATGACAGTGGCGATGACGCTGGCGCAAAACAACAGTTTTGAGTCACACGGCGGCATCATTGCTTCAGGTAGCCATGACACGGTCCACATCACAGACACGGGCACGGTGCATGCCACCAGTGATATTGAGACTTACGCGCTGTCCAGTGGCGCCAACACCTTCTACTTTGCCACCGGATTAGCGACCGGCTCGGAAGGTCAAACGGTGACGGCCAACGGTGGAACGCTGACGATTTATGCGGATCGGACCAACGATGCGCCTAGCGGGCATGTGCCGCTGACCATCAACGATGCAGCCCCAAGTGGTGCCACCGACATCACGCTGGATATCACGTCGTACTCGGGTGGCTTCACGCCTCAGTTCGGTGACATGAACCTGCAGTACGTGGACCACTTGGCTGTGACGGCTAATTCCGCGGATGGCGTGCATTGGGGTGACTTGCCCGGTGGTGGACCCGTTGCGGTCAACATCATTGCGGACCGATACGACGCTGTGCATGACTCCAACCTGTTTGGCACCACGGGCAATGACTCGATTCAGGGGGGCTTTGGGCACGACACGGTGGACATCAGCCAAGGCGGTCACGACACCTTGGTGTTCACCGCAGGTGCCAGCACCCCGAGCTATGTGGACATGACTGTCATCGGCTTCACGGCAGACAACACGAATGGATCAGGCGGCTCAGATGTACTGGACTTCACATCATTTGGCTTGATTCCAAAGAGTGGAAGTCTCGGTATCGTCCATTACGGAACGCAGGACTTCACCGGTGTGATCACACCGGCGAACGGTGGTTCTGAAAATGACGTGAACGTGCTCGGCTTCACGAATCTGTCGCAAAGTGAGACGTCTACGCTGACCCAGGTTGCCTCGGCAATCAACACCGCGGTCTATCCGCACAATTACGTGGCCGGCGAAAAAATGATCTTCTTGGTGGCCAGCACGGATGACCAAGGGGTGAACACTGATGGCACGAATACGGATGTGTATTTGTGGACGGACACCAACACGGCGCCTGGCGGGCATGTCAACGTCAACGCCGCTGAGCTGACCAAAATTGGCGTCTTGGAGAACTTCACGCAGATGGACATCAGTCATTTGACGGCGAATAGCTTTGTGGACCACAGCGGGATACCGACTTGAGTGATCTGAAACCAGCAGCAGAGCAGCCTCGCCAATTGAGGCTGCTCTGGGCCAACCCATTTTGTTTGCTCGACACCTCCAGTGGCGCTTCCATGAGCGTCAGGGAGATGCTGCACCAGTTGGCCAAGCGCGGGGTCGACGTGCATGTGCTTGGGGCCACGGTGTTTGACGCTGAGGATGGTCTGCACCGCTTGCGCGGGCATTGGGCGCGACTGAAGGCTTCAACGCAAAAGTTGGTGAACGTGAAAGACGGTGCTTTGGTACACCAGCTGGTGAAAACCAAAAGCACCGTGCGTGGCCAGTTGATGAGTGAAGAGGCTGACTTCTTTATCTCTAACTACCTGCGTGAACTGCACGCCTTCAAGCCCGACTTGGTCTGGTTTTATGGGGGTGGGTCTTTGGACTTTTTGGTGCCTTACGAGGCGCGCACTCGGGGCATCCCGAGCGCGGCTTATTTGTGCAACGGCAACTACAAAGCCACCCAGTGGTGCCGCGACGTGGACACCATCATCACGGACACGCAGTCGACCGCTGAGCTGTACACCAAGACGCAGGGCTTCAAGCCTGTGCCGGTCGGTAAGTTCATCAATCCGGACAATTTTGTGGTGCGTAAAAACAGTCGAAAACGGATTTTGTTTGTGAATCCGTCCTACCCCAAAGGCGTCGCGATTGTGGTGCAGTTGGCCATGTTGTTAGAAAAACGTCGGCCTGACATTATTTTTGAGGTGGTGGAGTCTCGCGGCAATTGGCACGAGGTGCTGAAGGCTGTCAGCACGACGCTAGGCCAGCCGCGTGACAAGCTGGACAACGTGGTGGTCACACCCAACACCGACGACATGCGGCCGATTTATGGCCGCGCTCGAATCTTGTTGGCGCCCAGCCTTTGGTATGAAAGTGGGGCGCGCGTGTTGGCCGAGGCGTTGCTGAACGGTATACCCGCCATCGTCACGAATCGGGGTGGCGGGCCAGAGATGGTGGACGACGCCGGGATCAAGCTGAACCTGCCTGAAAGCTGTCACCAAGTGCCTTTCACGACCGTGCCTAAGACGGAGTTGCTGCAGCCCTTGGTGGAGCGCATTGAGGCGCTGTATGACGACGAAGCCATGTACGCAGAGTTTGTCAAACGCGCCTACCGCGTGGGTGCTGAACGGCACAGCATTGAGGTCAGCACGGATCGATTGATGGCGGCTTTCAAGCCTTTGTTTGACCAGCAAGCTGGCGACAAAGACCATCTCGATCTGATCAAGCGCCACCATAAACACCACGTTTAAGGGCGACTTTGAATGAAAGTCACGGTCATCGGCACCGGCTATGTAGGTCTGGTCAGCGGCGCATGCTTGGCTGAAGTGGGCAACAGCGTGGTCTGTCTGGACCACGATGTCGAGAAGATTCGCATTCTTGAAAACGGCGGCATTCCCATTTACGAGCCTGGCCTGCTGGAGATGGTTCAGCGCAATGTGGCGGCGGGTCGGCTGCAGTTCACCACGAACGCGGCTCAGGCTGTTGGCCACGGCACGATTCAGTTCATTGCGGTGGGCACACCACCGGGTGAAAACGGTGCGGCAGACCTGCAGTACGTGGTGGCGGCGTCGCGCACCATTGGCCGGTACATGACCGACTACAAAGTGGTGGTTGACAAGTCCACCGTGCCGGTGGGCACCGCTGAGCACGTGCTGGCGGCTATTGACGAAGAGCTCGCGAATCGCGACGAACGCAGTTTGTTCAGCGTGGTGTCGAACCCGGAATTTTTGAAAGAGGGCGCCGCCATAGACGACTTCATGCGGCCGGACCGCATCATTGTGGGGGCCAACGACGAGCGGGCGATTGCCCACATGCGCGAGCTCTACGCCCCGTTTCAGCGCAACCATGAGCGTCTGATCACCATGGATGTGCGGTCTGCGGAGCTGACCAAATACGCCGCCAACGCGATGCTGGCAACGCGCATCAGCTTCATGAACGAGCTGGCGAATTTGGCTGAGTCGTTGGGGGCCAATATCGAATCTGTTCGCAAGGGCATTGGTTCAGACCACCGCATTGGCTACGATTTTTTATACCCCGGCTGTGGTTATGGCGGTTCTTGCTTTCCCAAAGACGTGAAGGCTTTGCTGCAAACCGCGGCAAAGCATGGGCATGAGCTGAAAGTGCTGAGCGCGGTTGAACAAGCCAATGACTTTCAAAAGCATGTGCTGACGCGCAAGGTGCGGCGGCGCTTTGGGGTCGACCTGACGGGCAAACATTTTGCGGTGTGGGGGTTGAGCTTCAAGCCCAACACCGACGACATGCGGGAGGCGCCAAGCTTGGCGCTGATTGACGACTTGCTGGGCGCGGGCGCGAGTGTGACGGCGTACGACCCGGTGACTTTGCCGCAGCTGCAAACACATTACGCCGGCGACCGGCGGGTGACGCTGGCAGACAGCCCCATGGACGCGCTGGATAAATCTCAACAGGCGGATGCGTTGTTGATCGTGACCGAGTGGAAGCTGTTTCGGAGTCCGGATTTTGCAGAGATCAAAAGGCGGTTGAAGCAGCCGGTAATTTTTGATGGCCGGAACATCTATGCCCCTGACGAAGTGCGGCGGCACGGCCTGGAGTATTACCCGATGGGTCAGACGCAAGGCGGGGGAGCGCTATGAAAGTGCTGGTCACCGGCTGCGCGGGCTTCATTGGTATGCACGTGACACAACGCTTGTTGGCGCGGGGCGACGAGGTGGTGGGCGTTGACAACCTGAACAACTACTACAGCCCGCTGCTGAAAGATGCGCGACTGGCGCAGTTGACAACGCAGCCGAATTTTCGATTCAAGTGGTTAGACCTGGCGGACCGCAACACCACCGCGGCGTTTTTCAAAGGCGAGAGGTTTGACCGGGTGGTGCATTTGGCGGCACAAGCCGGGGTGCGCTATTCGTTGCACAACCCGCAGGCCTACGTGGACAGCAACTTGGTGGGGTTTGCGAACGTGTTGGAGGGGTGCAGGAAGCAGGCTGTTGAGCATTTGGTGTACGCCAGCAGCTCCAGCGTGTATGGCGGCAACACCAAAATGCCGTTTGCCGAGAACGACCCGGTAGACCAGCCGGTGAGCTTGTACGCGGCAACCAAAAAAGCCAATGAGCTGATGGCCCACAGCTACAGCCATTTGTACGCTTTGCCCGCCACGGGGCTGCGGTTTTTCACCGTCTATGGCCCTTGGGGCAGGCCGGACATGGCTTACTTTTTGTTCACCAAAGCGATTTTGGCGGGCACCCCGATTGATGTGTTTAACCACGGCGACATGCAGCGTGACTTCACCTACATCGACGACATCGTCGAAGGGGTGGTGCGCGTGCTGGACCGTTGTGCAATGGGAACTGCCGGGTCGGCCGCACCGCACCGGGTATTCAACATTGGTAACCACCAGCCGGTGCCTTTGTTGGCGTTCATTGACAGTTTGGAAAAGAACTTGGGCAAAACGGTTGAAAAACGCTTGCTGCCGATGCAAGACGGTGACGTGCCCGCGACCTATGCCGACGTCAGCGCTTTGAAAGCGTGGGTCGGCTTTAGCCCCGACACGCCTTTGGGCGAAGGGCTGTCCAAGTTTGTGGCGTGGTATCGCGCTTTTTATGGTGGCCTAGGCGTTTACAGAACAACTTTTGAAACATGAGCAAGAAACAAGTCAAGGCTGTCATTGGCCAGAATATTCATGCGCAATCGTTCACGGTGGCGCGGGCCGACCGTGAACGCCTGAATGAGCACAAAGGCAAGGTGATTTGGTTCACCGGCTTGTCGGGTTCGGGGAAGTCGACCCTGGCCAATGCGCTGGAGGCGCGGTTGCATCGCTTGGGTATGCGCACTTACATTTTGGACGGTGACAACATCCGGCACGGTTTGAACAAAGACTTGGGCTTTTCTGAGGCGGACAGGGCAGAGAACATCCGTCGCATCAGCGAGGTGGCCCGCTTGATGATGGACGCCGGGATGGTGGTCATGGCGGCCTTTATTTCCCCCTTCAAAAGGGAGCGTGAATTAGCCCGTGAACTGATTGGGCCAGAGAATTTTTTTGAGGTCTATGTGAGCACACCGCTAGAGGTGTGTGAGCAACGCGACGTGAAAGGGCTGTACCAGCAAGCGCGGACTGGAAAAATTCCGAACATGACCGGCATCAACAGTCCGTACGAAGCCCCTGCGGATGCCTATTACGAGGTGATCAGCACCAGCGCTAACTTTGATGCGGCGGTGACTAATTTGGTGTTGATGGCTTTGGATGAATGACGATGAAAGAGAGTTGGGACGTGCGTAGGGAAATGAACAGCGAAGTGAATCAGGGACTGAGTTCCCGTCGAAGCGCGATAGCCCGGTTGATGGCCATGTTGGTGGCCAGTGGTTCGGGGGCTGCCAAGTTGGCTGCCGCTGCAGCACCGGTCACGCTGGTGGTGCCCTTTTCGGCCGGCAGTGCGGTTGACATGGTGGGCCGAAAATTAGCGCAGCTGATGCCGGACGGCCAAGCCGATGCTTTTCACGTGCAAAACGTCACCGGGGGCGGCGGTGTGATTGCGGTGAATGAAGTGATCAAACGGCAAGCACTGGGGAACACGTTGTTGATGGCTACTTCGGGCTTGATTTGCAATACGCCGCATTTGGTGAAAGCCCCGACTGGTTTCTCAACCGCCACTGACTTGGTGCCGATCTGCACGCTGGCCAATGTCCCAATGCTGCTGGTGGCGCATAAAAATTCAAAAGCCAATAACCTGGCGCAGTTGCAAGTGCTAGCGCAGCAAAGTGGACAGCCGCTGACCTACGCTGCCGAGGACATTGGCAGTGCTAACCACATCGCCGGTGAGTTGTTGTTGAAGCGGCTGCAGGTGCAGGCGACCCATGTGCCATACCGAAGCCCGCAAGGCGTAGTTGATCTGGCCGCCGACAGGCTGAGTTTCGGCATCAACAGCTGGAAAAACTTAGCGCCTTTTTTGGAACGCGGCGACCTCAAAGTGCTCTCGGTGTTGTCCAACACGCGGATGAAAAATCTACCAAACAGCCCAACGGTCCAAGAGCAAGGCTTTGGACGCTTTGACCATGAAGGCTGGATCGGCCTTTTCGTGGCCAAAGAGGCGCCATTTGGTTTTATTCGTGAGTGTGAACAAAAGATTGAAAGCTATTTGAAGGACCCGGATTTCAAAGATATTTTTGTGAATGTGGGGCTCATACCGGCTTATCGGAATCATGAAGAGTCCAAGCTATTTGTGGCGTCTGAAATCAAAAAAAGCAAAGACGTTTTACACAGTATCGGGATGGCGTGATGGTGTCGACGCTCACCCCTGCGCGGCCGAGTTTTATCCAGGCCTTTCAGTCCATTGCGCTTGAAAATGCAGACCGCGTGTGCGTCATCACCAGTGGTGTTGAGGTTCGCTACGGTGCGTTTTGGACAGATATTTTGAAGACTGAACGCTTCATGCGAGCGCAAGGTGTTCAGCCCGGCCACTGGGTTTCTATCACCATCAAAGACCAGTACGTGCATTCACTGGTGTCGTTGGCCTTGGTCAAGATGGGATGCCGCCAAATCTGCTTACCGTCATTTGAGTCGACGGCCACGAATCAGCTGCTGGCCGACAGGCTGCCCTTGAACTGGCAGTTGCTTGAGCCCGGCTTGGCCGGTGTGTCCGGCGCACCTGTTGTCCACCTGAACTATGCGCAAGACATTGCGACACAAGCCACTGCATGGATAGATGACTTTGGCGTTGCTGAAGACGCACTGATTGTGTTGACCAGCTCAGGAACCACGGGGAGTCAAAAACTGATTCCGGTGGACCAAGACGTGCTCCTTAAGTTGTACGTTTGCATGACCGGAGGCATCGAGAAAAATCATCCGGTCATTTATCAAAAAACGTCCGTTGAATACAACATTGGCAAGCGCTGGTTTTTTCTGTCATTGTTTTCGGCTGGGGTGATGGTTTTTTCTGTGGAGGACAGTACGGAGACCGTTTGCCAACGGTACGGCGTGACGCAACTTTTTATATCGGCTTATCAAGTTCGTCAATTGCTCAATCAGACCGACATGGACGCTGACTATTGGAGGCATGTTCAGATTGTCTTGTCAGGCTCGAAGATTGAAGTGGGTTTGCTGGCCGAAATTCGGCAGAAGTTGACTCAAAAAGTGTCCATACGCTACGGTTCAACGGAGTCAAGCGTCATCTCTAGGGCGACATATGAGGATTTAGAGGTTGACCCAGACAGCGTTGGAATTCCCGTCCCAGGCGTCAGCGTGAAGATTGTCTTGGCTGACGGACAAGTCGCCCCGAACGGAGAAAGGGGTGTGATCGGCATCCAAAGCGACATCTGCATCAAAGGCTATTTGTTTGACGACGCGCTGAACGCCAAGCACTTCAAAGACGGCTGGTTTTACCCGGGTGACGTGGGCACCCTGACCGACAGCGGCATGCTGCTGTACCACGGCCGCGCAGACGACATGATGATCATGAACGGCATCAATATCTTTCCGGCTGAAATTGAAAAAGCGGCCATGAGCTTTCCGGGTGTTTTGGAGTGCGCTGCTTTTTCAATGCGCTCAAAGTCACACGGTGCCATACCGGCTTTGGCTGTGGTGGCGGCCGATGAGATGAATCTAGATGATCTGGCCGCGTATTGCCGTCAGTCCTTAGGCATCCGTGCCCCCCGAAAAGTAGTGCAAGTCCCTGCGATTCCCCGCAATCCTCAAGGCAAGGTATTGCGGACGGCGCTGGCGGGAAATTTTGTTAGGTAGTTCAAATGATTGAGACAGTTTTTACGGGCTTGACCAAGCAATCAGAGATCTACCGGAAACTGATTGATATTGACATTGAGTACGCGCCGCCAGAGGTGGCCGCACTTTGGGAAATGAGGGCGCATCTGCCAGAAAAAGCGGTTCCTTATATTGAAAAAAATATCAAGATGATGGCGGTAGGCTCTGCCGTTGTGCGAGCTTACAAGCGCATTAATTTTGGTGGCAGTGCCTGTCTATACAAGGGGCCTAAAAATCCATTGAAAAAGAAATTACTGCTGGTTTGTTTTTGTGGCAACGCCGACAGAATGATGTTGCCGACGGCACTCTTTTTGCAGTTTTTGCCAGAGACGCTATTTGATGTGCTCATCTTGCGCGACCCATCTAAATCTGCGTATATGCAGGGCGTGACCGGTTACGTTAACAATTTGAGTGAGTTGCCAGCGCGCATTGGCAACGATCTAAACCTGAATGAGTATGAACATACCCTGAGCATGGGATGTAGCTCTGGTGGAGCAGCGGCGCTGTATGCGGGTGTTTTGCTGGGCTCCCGACGTGCCGTGTCCATCGGTGGCATGCACCCGTCTGAATACGATCGATTTCCAGCAGCCTGTGATATTGATACGGAGTTGAAGCGGGATTTCGATCGTTTTGTGGCTGATCAAGTAAGTTCAACTCAAACCGAGTTGGTGTGTGTCTTCGGTGAACTGCATCCGTCGGATGTGACCGGTGCCCAAACTTTGAAAAAATTTCTGCCAGCGTGCAAGTTTTTGTCTGTCAAGGGATTGGACAACCATGACATTCTGTACAGCTTGTATAGCAAAAATCAATTGATGCAGTTTTTTAAAATGATGCTTCTTAAGTAATGACTGCTATGCCAACTCAATCAAAAGAAATTGTCATCAGGGCGTTGCTGGCCAATCCGCTTGTTTTTCTCACGCGCGAAGAGCTTAGCAAGCTGGTTTATGCAGAGCTTGATTCCAGCTTTGTTGATTTGGGAATGGACTCTTTAGCGCGCATGGAGCTCAGTATTTGGCTTGAGCTGGAGTTAGATCTGGAAGTGGCTGAGAGTGAAATTCAAAAGATTCATTCGGTTGAAAACTTAGCTGACTTTTTGAAGTTAAAACTTCATTTGGCTTCCTGATATGAAGACATTATTGATGTTTTGTGGTTTGCACAAAACGGGGTCGACTACTCTTCAAAAGGCGCTTTCGCTAAATTCAGAAGTCTTGGCTGAAAATTCAATCGATTACCTCACGTTCACCTTAAAAGGCCTGTCAGGGAAAATTTACAAAGACACCAACCATTCGCGGTTGATGTTGATGCTCTTCAGTGCAAGGTCTCCCGCAGAAGTCCGAAGAAAAGAACGAGACAAGCTAGCCGCCTACTTGCAGAAGTCGAGCGGCCAAACGCTGCTCATCACAGCTGAAGAAATATCGCGTTTCGACAATAACGAGCTGGCGGATTGCAAGCGATTTTTTGTTGAACAAGGCTATGACATTCATACAGCGTTATTTGTCAGAAAAATAAGGGCTTGGGTTGACTCCATCGTCGCTCAGCGGATTGCCGGCTACCGGGGGCCCAACTGGACAAGAGATCAGGTGTTTGCAGAGTTTGTACGTCAGCGTGGTTTTGTGAAGCCACTGCTCCAAAACGTCACGTCTGTGTTTCCGGATATCGATCTATTTTCGTTTGATGCGCTGCTTCAACAACCTGGCGGCTTGCTTGCCGCGTTTGTCAACTGGGCTCAACTGAGGGAGCTCAACCTCAAGCTAGACGCTGAATCGACCAATGAACGTGTTGCCGATGCGGTGGTGCGATTTGCTGATTTTGTTCATCGAGAGACCCTCGTGAATGGGGCGGCTATCAAGAACCAATTTTTGATGGAGCACGATATTTTCGCGAAGTTCAAAGCGCGTAAGTTTCACCTGCGTCAAAGTGAACTTCAAAAATATCTACCGATATTACGTGCTGAAAATAACTGGTTGGGGGAGACGTATGGCGATGAATTTTTCGACAGCCAGATCGATTATTTTCATGAAGAGCTTGGGTGCACGGAATTCCAAAATTTCACAGAGGCTTGCGCGTCAGAGCTGTCGTTGAGCACTCAAAAATTACTTGCGCAGTATTTTAAAAGTGCTGCGTGATTGATTGATATTTAAACTTTAAAGAGGACTAAAAGTCATGCCAGTCATTAGCATTCCCATCAATCGCAAAAATAAAGAGCCGCAGTTCATTAATATTTTGCAATCGTTCATCCCGAAGTCTGGTGGCACATCCATCATTAACTATTTCCAAAGCACGGGTTGCAAAATTTACTTTGGTAACTACAACAACTATTTGGCGGCGCCAGATGTGAATATTTTGAAATGCCCCAGCCAGCATTTTCATTACTCGATGCTTGAAAATATTTTTAACATGGAGAGCTTTAACTACTCATTCGCCATTGTGCGCAATCCCATTGCACGCATGAAGTCTGACTATGTGTGGGCGCAGCGAGAGGCATTGCAGGCCGGTAAGGCCGTTAGCTTTGACGCCTTTGTTAAATTTGTCTTCGACAAGTACGCGTCAAACCCGTTCATGAATGACAACCATATTCGTCCACAACACGAATTTGTTGGTCCCGGTATCAAAAAAATATTCAAGTTCGAAGAGGGTCTTAACAGCATTGTTCAAGAGCTTTTTAAGGAGGTCAAAATATCGACCCCAGCACCGGTTGATATCAAGAAATCGAACGCCAGCGAGGCGTATTTGCCTGGGGGGCTCAGCTCGTCCACGATCGAGATGACGCCTGAAACAAAGGGCATGATTTTGAAGTTCTATGAAAAGGATTTCGAGAGTTTTTCTTATGACGTTTGAGCGCGTTCAAGACCTAGCCGCCGACACGCAGTGGCGGCGTACGCAGGGTGTGGGTTTTGCGCGGCACTTGCAAACGGTGCCTTTGGTGGCTGTTGAGTTGCCCAGCGTGGTCTTGTCTTTGCCTGTTGCGATCGTGCCAGAAGGCATCGCCGGTTGGCGGGTTGTGGCATTGATGGGGGCCGTGCCCGGCAGCAACGCTTGCGTAGGGCCGCAAGGGCAATGGTTGTCGCGCCATGTGCCAGCGGCTTTGCGGGGCCACCCGTTTGTCTGGCAAACCGATGGTGACACCCATGAAGCCGGTGAGTTGGCTTTGTTGTCTGAGGCGCGGGTGCTTGAGCCTTCGTCCGCGCCCGGATTGGAGCCGGTTTGGGCAGAGGATGGCCGCTTGTCGGCCCAGGTTTTACGGGTTCAGTCTTTTTTGCAGCAGGTTGAGCAGGGGGTGCAGGCGCTGTCGGTAGCCGCGGCCCAGTTGCATGGCGCAGGGCTGCTGGAGTTGTGGGACCCCGATGGTGCGGTGGTGCCGCCGGTTGCGCCTTGGCACCGAGTGAAAGAGTCGGCGCTCAATGCGTTGCCCAATGCTGAATTTGCCGCTCTGCGAGCCAGTGGTGCTTTGGCCTTGGCCTATGCGCAAATGCTGAGCACTGGCCAGTGGCCGATGCTGCAGCGGCTAGGCAAACTCTCCGCACCCGTTGCCCCAGTTGCATCCACCCAGGTCAGGGCGTTCATCGACCCATCCGCTCACAGCTTTTTGCAGTCCTTGGCAGAGTCGCAAGACTGAAGATCCGTCTTGGAACTCAGTTATGTGGCGCTGTCAGTCAGTGCTTTGGGTTGCGAAGAGGGATTTCAACAGTTGCCCGGTGGCTGCAAATGAGTGGTGGCGAATCATCCATTCGCGGCCATTGATGGCCCGCTCTAACGCGGCGTGGGGATGGCTGTAAATGGCTTGCAGGGCGTGAGCGGCTGCATCGATCATGGGGTCAGCCCAGAGCTGATTTTCGGCATAGGGGTACTCGTCAGGCTTGACCGGTATCAGCTTGTAGTCCACCGGGTAGCCGGTCGTTTTGTTGACGAAATCACGCGTGCCGCTGTAGTCGGTGGCCACCACAATTTTGCCGGCGGCCAGGGCTTCGGCCGGACCAAAACCAAAGCCTTCAGACCGGTGCATCGATAAAAAAACATGGCAATCCGCCATGAGTTTGTCTACCGCCGTGCGGTCTAAGGTGGCGTCAATGAGCTTGATTCTTGGGTCGAGGTGGCTGCACTTCTGCAGAATTTCACGGCCGCCACGGTCTTTGTATCCCTTGACTTTGAGCGTTAACTCGACGTCATCGACTTTCGAGGGGAAAGCCAATTGGAATGCTTTCAGCACACCTTCCGGATTTTTTCTGGCGACCCACGAATCAAAGTCAAGGTAGCTGTAAATTTTTAAGGTGTCGCCGGAAATTTGGGTGGCCGCGGTGACGGCTGGAATAGCAACGGGTTGCGGGATGACTTGAATGGCTCGTCCAAGGAACTGGCCAAGACTGTCTGCAATGAATTGGGATGGGACAAAGATGTCGTCGTAGGCCGTTAAAGCTGAGTGCATTGAATAAGGCACTCTGTCTAACTCCCATGAGGGGTAAAGGTAATTTTTCTTGTTCAAGCCTAAGGCTTGAATGGTGCTGTGGAATTTTTGGGCGTCAGGTAATCCGCACACGCTGAAGGTGTTGTTGTTCTCAATGTGGGTGGCTATTTTCCCGAGAAACTCTTTGTCATTGGACCGGTCTTTTATTTTGGCGGCCACATAAGTTGCAGGGATCCGGCCAGCTTCAAGGGCGTGGGCGATGTTTCTGGCGCCTTGCCCCAAACCAGTTTCAGACAGCAGGTATCCAAATAACAGCAACCTGTCAGGTGAGCCTTCGGTGTGGTCCATTCAGGGATATTTGAGTTGGAGCTTTTTTTTCTCCATGTGTGAATTCAGCAACTGCCTTTGAATGGCTTCTGGCATGGTCAGCTGGGTCATGAACTGCGCCTTCTGGCGCCTAGCCTCTTGAAAGGGGTAGCTGGGGGCTGTTGAGGGTTGGTGATGAATTTCAACCGAGGTGTCCATCACGACCCATAGATGACTCGCGTAGGCGTAGGCGCAAAAAGCCCCGTTGATGCCCCAGCCGTACAAGTTGTCTTGGTAGTTGGCGCTTTGCATGCGCTTTTGAACGGGTTTCGACAAGGCGAAAACGAGCGCATCGGTGTCCGCTACAAGGCATAGCGTGGTGCCTTTGATGTCGGCCACGTGGGTCGTCGAGATGTCATACGGCGTGCCATGAATGCGCGGTGTCCAAACGCCGATGTTGGGGTTGGCGCGCAGGGCCGCCTGGCATTTTTGGGCCAGCGCGGCCCAGTCTTCACACTGGCAGTCGGCATGAATGACCAGCATCACATCAGACGCGCAGGCGTCCAGACAGGCTTTGAATTTATCGCCCCAAAACAAGGCGTTGGACCGCTTCAGTTGGTGGCCGTCTGTGCTGAGAATCAAGTCCGGGTTGGCATCGGAATAAACAAGACTGACCTGACTTTTGAGCGGGCTCAAGCGCTGGGCGATCGCGATGGCTTTCTCATGCTGACCCGACCAAGAGATGATGAAGATGTGCAAGGGGTCCCCAGAGTGGATGGCTGATGGTGCTGGCTTAATTTGATAAATATAACTAAATCAACTTTAAAATTGTTTAGAGCGACAATTTTATCGAAGATGGAGATGTCTGCGGCGGCTGAACGTGGGGCAAAACGGCTCGGCATCGCCCTGTACCGCGATGGCTTGCGCCAACACGCCCCGCGATTGACGATGCAGCTGACAGTGCCGGAGGCCGTTGATGAACACGGCGGTAGATGCGCTGGTGCTGTGGTTGCAGACCGATGAGTTGCAGATGATCGGCTCGCCGGTGGACGGGTTCAGCGCCGTCGACGTGGGGCAGGGTGTTTTTCATCGGTACACGGCATCTGCGCAGGTATTGAACTCAGCTGAGGTGGCAGCCTTGGTGAGTTGGGCGCGGGGGCAACTCCGCTAAGCGCGTTATTCGTTAATAGAAATACGGGCTTGCTTGGCCAATGCTCGTGAGGCCTGCAGGTCGGCCGCGACAAATTGTGCAAACGCATCGCCCATGAGAACGGCTGGCTCAAAGCCTTTGGCTTTGATGCTTTTCAAAAAGTTCTGATCGCCTAGCACCACCGCCATGTTTTTCAGCAAAGCCGCAGCGGTGATCGATGGCAATTTGGCGGGCGCGACGATGCCCCACCAGTTGACGACGATGAGCGCGGGGTGACCGAGTTCAGCTGCGGAGGGGACGTCGGGCATCACGGCGCTGCGTTGCTTGTCCAGTACGGCAAGGACCTTCACTTTGCCTTCTGTGGCCAGCGGCGCTACGGTGGCCGGGCTGACGATGGAGGCGTCGATGTGACCGGCACGCAGGTCATTGAGAACTTGGGACATGCCCTTGTACGGGATGATGTTGAGGTCAATGCCGAGTTGCGCTTGCAGCATAGAGGCACCCATGTAGTCGAGTGCGCCTACCCCAGCTGAACCGATGCGCAGTGCGCCGGGTTTTGACTTGGCCAAGCGGACAAAGTCGGCGAAGTTGTTGACGGGCAGTTGCGAGTGTGTCACGAGCGCGAAGGGGCTGCTGGCAATCCGCACCAGAAAGGTGAAGTCCTTGTCGACGCTGTAGCGCATGGTTTTTCGAATGGCTGGCACGACGCTCATGTTGGAGCTGGCGCACAGCAGCAAGGTCTTGCCGTCGGGTTCGGACTTGGCGACAAACTCCGCGCCCAAGATAGAACCGGCGCCGGGCTTGTTCTCAACGATCCAACTGCGGCCTGTGCTGCGCGCTAACGCTTCGGCAAACATCCGTCCGATGACGTCGTTGGACGCGCCGGGCGTGAAGGGCACGATCAGGCGGGTGATGCCATCGGTTTGGGCCAAAGCCGAAGGTATGCGTGTGCTGACGGCCAGCGTTGCGCACCCTAACAAGGTGCGGCGTTTCATGAGCTAACTCGGTTGGGTTGCAGAAACCCGAGCACGTGGTTGTTGAACGCTTGCGGGCGCTCCCAGTTGATCGAGTGGCCGGCGTCCGGGACATTGACGTAGGTGGCATTGCGCAAGTGGCTGGCCCAAAAGTGCATGAGTGCCGGCGGGGCTAACAGGTCTGCGCCGCCGGTGATGATCAGCGTTTGGGCGCTGATGGAGACGATCTTGGCGAAGGTATTGGGGGTGCGCATGGGTTGCGCTGGGGCGTCGGGCTGGCGGGCCGCGTGCTCCATCTGGACAAAGCGTGCGAGTCCTTCGTGGTCTTCTGCGCGGTAGGAGACGCCGACTTCCAGGTACGGGCGCAGGGCGGGTTGACCGGTCAGGCCGGGGACGGCAATCCGGTCGTAAAAAGCCTGCATGGCGGGCTCTTGGAATTGCCCGTTGCTGGCGGCCACTACCAGCTTGAGCAAGCGTTCTGGATGCCACGCAGCGTAGTCGAGCGCAACAAAACCGCCGCCGGCAATGCCGACGAGATGAAACGCTGGCAATTGCAGGTGCTGGACCAAGGCCTCGAGGTCTTCGGCTACCGAGCCGGGTTGTTTGCCGGTCGATAAATCTGCCTGGCTGTTGCCCCAACCGCGGCGGTCAAAAGCGATGACCCTGAGCCCCGCTTGGGCGAATGCGGCGATTTGGAGTCGCCAAGCTTCAACGGTGCCGGTGTTGGCGTGGAGCAGGACCACTGGTGCACCGTCGCCGCCGCTGTCGACGTACCAAAGCTTGACGCCAGGCAGGTTGACGTAGGCACCCGCCAATGCTTCGGGCTGAGCCGGACTTGGGTGGGGTGGTGTGGGGCTGACATGCATCGTTTCATTCTAGGATTGAAGCCCTGCCGATGTCTTGCCGCTAAGCGCAAGGCTGACTTGTGTCTGCCGCGTGGTTGGGCTAGTTCACAAAACTTGGTAGGTCACAAAGCTGAACGTCAGTCCTGTGGATGACAGGTGCGGCTCGCGCGCTGTTTCGCTCCAGGTTGGCCCAAGGGGCGGCGCGAAGGCGTCGCCTTCAAAGTCTTGCGCAATTTCAGTGACTTCAGCGCGTGCGGCGAGAGGTTCGGCTTGTCTGTAAATTTCAGCACCGCCGATGACCCAAACCTCGGGCACGTTGGCACTCAAGTGCAGCGCATCTTGCAGGCTGCTGGCGCGTACAGCACCTGCGGCCTGCCAGTCAGCTTGGCGTGTGATGACGATGTTGCTGCGGCCCGGCAGCGGTCGGAAGCGTGGCGGCAGCGAGTCCCAAGTTTTGCGGCCCATGATGACGGGGCAACCTTGTGTCAGGCGCTTGAAACGCGCCAAGTCTTCTGGCAGATGCCAGGGCATGCTGTTGTCTTTACCAATGACGCCGTTGGCGGCGCGCGCAAAGATCAGGTTGATGCGGGGTATCGTCACGGCGAATTCAGACCGCCACGGGGGCTTTGATGGCCGGGTGGTGTTGGTAGTTCAGAAATTCGAAGTCGTCAAACTCGTAATCAAAAATAGAGGCGGGCTGCCGCTTGATGTTCAGCGTCGGGTAAGCCATGGGGTCGCGGCTCAGTTGCAGCGCCACTTGCTCGTGGTGGTTGCTGTAAATGTGGCAGTCGCCACCGGTCCAGATGAAGTCGCCAACAGCCAAACCACACTGCTGTGCCACCATGTGCGTGAGCAGCGCGTAACTCGCAATATTGAAGGGCACGCCGAGAAAAATATCGGCGCTGCGCTGGTACAACTGACAGCTCAGCTTGCCGGGTTGACCGGGAGTCTCGGAGGGGGCGACGTAAAACTGAAAGAACGCATGGCAGGGCATGAGCGCCATCTTGGAGAGGTCGGCCACGTTCCATGCGCTGACGATGATGCGACGCGAATCCGGATTGCTCTTGAGCGTCTTGATGACCTCGGCGATCTGGTCGATGTGGCCGCCCTCGGGTGTTGGCCAGCTGCGCCACTGCACGCCGTAGACCGGTCCCAAGTCACCGTCTTCACGCGCCCATTCGTCCCAGATAGAGACGCCGCGCGCTTTGAGCCAGTTGTTGTCGCTTGAGCCTTGCAGAAACCACAGCAGCTCATGCACGATGGATTTCAGGTGAACCTTCTTGGTGGTCACCAGCGGAAAACCTTCGTTCAGGTCAAACCGCATTTGATAACCAAACACGCTCTTCGTGCCGGTGCCAGTGCGGTCAGCTTTGAAGACGCCGTGCGTGTCCACATGGCGCATGAAGTCTTCGTATTGGGAGCGGAGGGCTTGTGTCATGACGGTATTGAAAAGAGCGGAAGGGAGGCTTAGCGCGTCTCAGCGCTAGCGCGGTAATTATGCCCGCAGGACTTTGCCCGGGTTCATGATGTTGTTCGGGTCTAGCGCGGTTTTCAGCGCCCTCATCAAGCCCAGCGCGACGGGGGATTTGTGGATTTCGAGCTTCTCGACTTTGAGGCTGCCGACACCGTGTTCGGCTGAAATCGAGCCGCTGAATTTTTGCACTGACTCATACACCAGCGTGTTGACCTGGTCTTCCCAGTCGCGCAGAAAAGCCGGGCCGTCGCTGCCGACGGGCGCTTGGACGTTGTAGTGCAAATTACCATCGCCTAAATGACCGAAATTGACCAGTCTCACACCCGGGATTTCTTGCTCCAGCAGAGCGTCTGTGCTGCGCACAAACGCTGACATGTGCGAGACCGCCACTGAGATATCGTGCTTGATGTTGAGCCCTTCTTCCGCTTGGGCCAGCGGAATGCTTTCGCGCACATGCCAAAGTTGTTTGGCTTGCGCCAAGCTTTCCGCGACCACGGCGTCGCTGACGCAGCCGCTCTCAAGCGCAGCTTCTAGCAGGCGTTCAAATTGCACCCGGGCGTGGGCTTCGGACTCTTGGTCTGAGCATTCGAGCAGCACGCAAAACGCGGTGGTTTCATACAGCGGCACTTTGAGCTGCTTGAAGTGTTGCGCCACCAAGCTGAGGGCAAATTGGCCCATCACTTCAAAGCCCGTGAGGCCTGCACCAAGGTGTTGGTGCGCCATGCCAAGCAACGCCACAGCATCGTCCATGGAACCGACGGCAGCCCAGGCCGTGAGGCGCGCGGCTGGCAGGGGGTAGAGTTTCAACGTTGCGGCGGTGATGATGCCTAAGGTGCCTTCGCTGCCGATGTACAAGTCGCGCAGGTCGTAGCCGGTGTTGTCTTTGCGCAGGCCCGACAGTCCGTGCCAAATGTCGCCCGCGGCGGTGACAACTTCTAGCCCTAGGCACAAGTCGCGGGCGTTGCCGTAGCGCAGCACTTGCGTGCCGCCTGCGTTGGTGGCGAGGTTGCCGCCGATGGTGCAACTGCCTTCAGCGGCCAGACTCAGCGGAAACAAAAATCCGGCTTGCCGTGCGGTGTCTTGCAAGCTTTGCAGCACGCAGCCCGCTTCAACGGTGATCGTCATGTTGGCGGGGTCAATCTCGCGAACGGCGCGTAGGCGTTGCAGGCTCAGCACCACTTGTTGGCCGGAGCCATCGGGGATGGAACCGACCACCAAACCGGTGTTGCCGCCTTGGGGCACCAAGCTCACTTGGGCAGCCACGCAGGCTTTGACAATGCGCGCCACTTCTTCGGTGTTGGCGGGACGCACGACGGCCAGCGCTTTGCCACGCTCGCGTTTGCGCCAGTCCATTTCCCACGCTTGAAGGTCGCCGTCAGTGAGGACGTGGGCATCGCCGCAAATGCTGCGGAGGGTTTGTACAAAAGCGTTGTTCATCGTGTGTGGGCTGGGTATTGAAGCGGGTCAAGCAGCGGAGACTGCCGGATTTTTCAGGCGCACGCGAACGTGCAGGGCGCAGGCCACAAACAGTAGCAGGCACAGCGCAATTTCCAGCATGGCTAGGTAATTGCCGGGGGCCGCGTCGCTCCAGGCGCGGACCACGCCTTCGGTGAAATAAAGCCACACAAACAAGCTGAGCCAGCGGTAGGTGTACATGCGATTTTTGAGCACACCCGCCAGTGGTAACACCAGCGGTAGCACTTTGAGCGCGAGCAGTGAGCCGCCAGGTCGAATGGGTGCAAGCCACATCTCCCAAGCCAGGCCAAGGGCGATCAGCCCTGTCAGGCTGGCCGTGGCCAACCAGCGTGTGAGATCGATTTGTCGAGTTTTGTCCATGAGGATGGCATGATACCGGTCATGAATTTCAAGCAGCTTTTAGCCGACCTATCGCATTTCCCATGGCGGGACACAGCGATCACCTTGCGCAAGCGTTTTCGGGATGACCACATGGGTTTGACGGCCAGTAGTCTGACCTTCACCACATCCATTGCGTTGGTGCCGTTTTTCACCGTCGCGCTGGCCATCTTCACGGCTTTTCCGATGTTTGCCAAATTGCAGGGGGCGCTTCAGCTGTGGCTGGTGGAAAGCCTGATTCCTGACAACATTGCGAGGCAGGTGCTAGGTTATTTGACGCAGTTCAGCCGCCAAGCTGGCAAGTTGGGGGTGGCCGGCTTTGCGATATTGGTGACGACCGCGGTCGCCATGATTTTCACGATTGACCGGACGTTCAACGGTATCTGGCGCGTGCGCAACCCACGGCCATTTGCGCAGCGGGTGCTGATTTACTGGGCCGCAGTGACGCTTGGGCCCTTGCTATTGGGCGCCAGCTTGGCGGCTACTTCTTATGTGCTGCCGTTCGCCCGCAATGGCCTGCCCGGACCGTCAGAGTTAGTCCAATTTCTGCTTGATTCGCTGGAGTTTGTAGCCTTGGCGGGCGGCATGGCGGCGCTTTACCACTACATGCCGAACACCTACGTGAAATGGGCGCATGCGTGGACTGGCGGTTTGTTCGTGGCTGTCGGCATTGCGGTGGCCAAGAAAATTCTGGCTGTTTACTTGAGCATGGTGCCGACGTACTCTGTCGTCTATGGCGCCTTTGCCACCTTGCCGATCTTGCTGGTGTGGATTTACGTGGCTTGGATCATTGTGTTGATGGGTGCTGTGATTGCGGCTTACCTGCCGAGTCTTTTGGCGGGCGTGTCCAGACGTGCCAGTGCCCATGGCTGGCGTTTCCAGTTGGCGCTGGAGCTACTGCAATTGCTCGACAAAAGCCGTAGCAGCATGCCGCGCGGCCAACTGGCGACGGATATGGCGCAATCGCTGCGTGTTGATTTACTGGAACTAGAGCGGTCGATTGATGCTTTGATTCGGCTGCAATGGATCGGCCAGCTGGCAGACACTGACGAGGACAACGAGCCGCGCTACGTCTTGCTGGTCGACCCGGATCGAACGCCTATCGAACCACTGGTGAACGAGCTTCTGATTGACAAGTCGGGGGTGACGCACAAGCTCTATGCCAGTGCAGGCTGGGCGCAGACCCGGCTGCGTGAGGTGCTTTGAACTGTAGGACAAGGCCCTGATGTGTGTCGTCCATTCGCTCAAGCGTGAGTGGACCATGTTGTTGAGCCCTGCTTTGCGATAGCATGAATCTCCACCCGCCAACAGGAGAGAACCCGCTATGCAAGTCCAGATCAACACTGACAAAAATATCAAGGGCGGCTTGCCGCTGAGCAACCATGTGCAGGCGTTGCTGGAGACGCGGCTGCGCCGATTCCGAGATCGGTTGACGCGCATCGAAGCGCATTTGAGTGACGACAACGGCCACAAGCCTGGATCCGGCGGCGATGACAAACGCTGCGTGATGGAAGCCCGGCCGCGTGGTTTGCAGCCCCTGGCGGTCACCCATGTCGCCAATAATTTGGACCAAGCCCTGACCGGTGCCTGTGAAAAGCTCGAGCGTTTACTCGACAGCACCTTGAGTCAGATCGACGATCCAAGGGGTAAACCGAATGGAAAAATCAACTAACTGTTGCAGTGTGAAGCGCGATTCTGGGCTATATTGGCAACGAATAAAAACACTAGGAGACCCGTCATGAAAGTCGCAGACATTTTGCGGGTAAAGGGAAACACCCTTTACACCGTACAGCCCGACGAATTGTTGGCAAGCGCCACCAAAATCATGGCCGAAAAAGACATCGGCTCACTGGTGGTGATGGCGTCCGGCCAATTGGTCGGCATGCTGACTTTTCGAGAAGTCATTCAGTGCATCGTCAAAAACGGCGGCGAAATCGGCAGTGCGCTGGTGCGTAAAGCCATGGACGATCAGCCGCTGACGTGCACACCAGTCACCGAAATTGACGACGTTCGCCGCATGATGCTGGAGCGCCACGCGCGCTACATGCCCGTGATGGAGGACAAAATGTTGATGGGCGTGATCAGCTTTTACGACGTCGCCAAGGCGGTGGTTGACAGCCAAAATTTCGAGAACCAGATGCTCAAGGCCTACATTCGCGACTGGCCGGCCGAAGCCGAAACCGAAGTCAAGCAAGGCTGATTCATTTTGATTAGCCTTGATTGGCGTGAATCATCTCGCGCACTCTGGGGTAAATTTGCTGATTCCATTTGCGCCCACTGAACACACCGTAATGCCCCACGCCGGTTTGGATATGGTGCGTTTTCATAAAGGGGCGCAGGCTGGTGCACAAGTCCAGTGCTGCCACGGTCTGACCGACTGAACAAATATCGTCGCGTTCTCCCTCGACCGTCATCAAAGCAGTCCGTTTGATCGCTGCGGGTTTGACGGTACGTCCCCGGTATTGCAATTTGCCTTCAGCCAAGTCGTATGTCTGAAAGACTTTCTCTACGGTCTCTAAGTAAAACTCCGCTGGTAAATCGTTCACCGCGAGGTATTCGTCATAGAACACCCGGATCATGTTGGCTTTCTCCACATCACCATCGACCAAGTGCTGGTACAGATCTTGAAATGACTTTTTATGGCGCTCCGGATTCATGCTTAAAAAGGCACTGAGCTGTACAAAACCGGGGTACACGCGGCGCATGTGACCGGCGTGTTGCATGGGTACGCGGCTGATCAAATTTTTCTCGAACCATTCGATCGGCTTGCTGGTGGCGAGTTTGTTGACTTCGGTGGGATTAACGCGGCAATCGACCGGGCCGGCCATCAGCGTCAGGCTGCGCGGTTGCGCTGGGTCGTTGTCTTCGGCCATCAGGGCTGTCGCTGCCAAGGCTGCCACACAGGGCTGACAGACTGCGACCAGATGGGTGCCGGGTCCGATGGTCTGGGTGAAGCGGATCATGTGGTCGATGTAGTCATCGAGTCCAAAGCCGCCGTGCGTGAGCGGCACGTCGCGGGCGTTGTGCCAGTCGGTGATGTAGACGTCGTGGTCTTGCAGCAAGGTGCGCACGGTCTCGCGCAGCAGTGTGGCAAAGTGGCCTGACAGCGGTGCCACCAGTAGCACAGCCGGCTGATGCGGGCGATCCGCGGCAGCTTCTTTTTTAAAACGCAGCAAGGTGCCGAACGGCAAGCTCAGCACGGCTTCTTCCGTCACGGCCAGTTCGCGCTCACCGACCTTGACGGCGTTGATGCCGTAAGCCGGCCTGGCATGCGTGACTTTCAGACGCGAAAAAACGTCCAGCGAGGCCGATATTTTGCGGAGCCAACTGCCCTCTGTGTCGCTGAACCAAAAAGCGGCGCTGCCGCTTTGGGCCATTTGCCGAAATGGCGACATCAGATCGGAATGGGCTTGAAAGGCTTGGTACAGCATGGGCGATCTTCAGGTGGCGGGCTTGTGACCCAGATGGTGCATGAGCAGGCAAGTTACGGGCCAGCTCAAGCGCTGCCGCAGCTTGGCACAACCCTTGCGGGAGACGCCCATCGGCACTGCGTTGAAGGCTCACTTTGGGCGGTGCGTCAGTTTCAATTCACGAACCTTCTGGAGACCGTATGGCTAAAGCCGTTCTGACGATCAGCAGTAAAAACTATGGTGCTTGGGCCTTGCGTGGCTGGCTGATGGCCAAGCTTGCCGGGCTGGCATTCACTGAAAAAGTAATCTCACCCGATGACCCTGCCATGAAGGCGGAAATGCTGCTGCTGTCATCGAGCATGTTGGTGCCTTCCTTGCAGCACGGCAGTGTGAAGGTGTGGGACACGTTGGCGATTGGCGAGTACCTCAACGAAGTCAAACCCGATGCCAAATTGTTGCCAGCGAACGCTGCCGCTAGGGCGCATTGCCGTGCTATTTCCGGTGAAATGCATTCCGGCTTTGCCTCTATGCGATCGGCCTTGCCGATGAACATCAAGGCGCATTTCCCAGGCTTCAAGGTGTGGTCGCGGGCTCAGGCCGACATTGACCGTGTGCTGGAGATCTGGACAGAGTGTTTGGGTCAATACGGTGGTCCGTATTTGTTTGGCAAAGAAGTCTCATTGGCGGACGCGATGTACGCGCCCGTGGTCACCCGGTTTTTGACCTATGACATACCACTGGACAAAGTCTGTACGACGTATGTCAAGCGCATCATGGCGCTGCCAGCCCTGCAGGAATGGATCGCCGAGGCTCAGAAAGAGCCCGACGACATCGACGAACTGGATGCGGAGTTTTAAGTCGTCCAAGGTGTGGGCGCCGGAATGGCACACACCGCCGGCACATCGACTGACTTGAAGTCCGCTGGCGAGACGATTTCCAGGTACTCCATGTCGGGTGAGTAGTCGAACAAAAAGTGACTGATGCCCGGGCGCTGATGCACCACGTCACCGGCTTCGACCAGGGTTTCCTGATCGTCGTACATGAAGCGCGCCCAGCCCTTGATCATGAACACAATTTGGAAATCTGCCTCATGGCGGTGCCAGCCGGTGCCTGTTTCTGGTGCCATATTCGCCTTCACCAGGTGCGCGATGACTTTGCCGTGGGTGGCGTCGGCGATGCCGAGGTCGCGGTACAAAAAGAAATCGCGCAAGCCGCCCGGTAAAAACGCGGTGTCGGCGGGTTTGACGTGTGAAAACTCAGTCGCGGTGCGGTCCAGCATGGGGGCTCCTGTTGAAGTAAATGAAAGAAACAGATGAAATGGTGCAATGCAGCAAAGCACAAACTGTTCCAGAAGAGCTGGTTCAGTCAGGGATAATCACGGCCCATGAGCGGCAACACCTTCGGACACCTTTTCGCAGTCACCAATTTTGGTGAATCCCACGGACCGGCCATTGGCTGCGTGATTGACGGCTGCCCGCCCGGCATGGCGCTGTGCGAGGCTGACATTCAACACGACCTTGACCGCCGCCGCCCAGGCACCAGCCGGCACGTCACGCAGCGTAGCGAGCCAGACACCGTCGAAATTCTGTCTGGCGTTTACGACGGCAAGACCACGGGCACGCCGATTTGCCTGCTGATCAAAAACACCGACCAGCGCAGCAAGGACTACGGCAACATCCTCGACACCTTTCGACCAGGTCACGCGGACTACACCTACCTGCACAAATACGGCCTGCGCGACCCGCGCGGCGGCGGCCGTTCTTCTGCCCGTATGACGGCGCCCATGGTGGCGGCTGGCGCGGTGGCCAAAAAATGGTTGGCGGCCCAGCATGGCATCGGATTCAAGGGTTGCATGACGCAAATTGGCGACATGGCTGTGCCCTTTGAGTCTTGGGACCATGTGCCGAACAACCCGTTTTTTGCCGCGTCAGCGGATGTCTCGGCCCTCGAAAATTACATGGACGCATTGCGCAAATCAGGGGACTCTTGCGGCGCCCGCATCCGTGTTGTCGCCACCCACATGCCTGTGGGTTTGGGTCAGCCGCTGTTTGACAAGTTGGACGCCGACATTGCTTACGCCATGATGGGCATCAACGCCGTCAAGGGTGTAGAGATCGGCGCCGGTTTTGCCAGCGTCAGCCAGCGCGGAACGACACATGGCGACTCGCTGTCGCCAGCGGGTTTCAAAAGCAACAACGCCGGTGGCGTATTAGGCGGCATCAGCACCGGGCAAGACTTGGAAGTATCGATCGCCATCAAACCAACCAGTTCGATCATCTCGCCGCGCGAGTCGATCGACATGGCAGGCAATAGCACTACGGTCATGACCAAGGGCCGACACGACCCTTGCGTTGGCATTCGCGCCACGCCGATTGCCGAGGCCATGCTGGCGCTGGTGGTGATGGAACATGTGTTGCAGCACCGCGCGCAGTGCGGTGATGTTCGCGTCCCGACACCGCCTATTCCTGGCGCGGCTTGAAGCTCAGCTTGAGGTCGCTTGGACGGTGACTACCCGCCGCCAACTCGTTCCCTTCGCCGCCTTGTCGGCCAGCTACTTTGCGCACATCGGATTTTTCCATCCCTATCTGCCCTTGTGGCTGAAAGACATGGGTTTGAGCATTCTCGCCATCAGCGTGCTGGTGTCGGTGCAGTCTGCTACGCGGCTGTTTGCACCCTATGGCTGGGGCTGGTTGAGTGACCGTACTGGCGAGCGCATCAAGTTGCTGCGCTACAGCGCTTGCGCGGCTTTGGTGGCTTCTGCGGGCCTGTGGTTCGACGGCGGTCTGCATTGGTTGTTTTTGGTGCTGCTGGTGATGTTCACCCACACCAGCGCCATGATGCCCATGAGTGAAGCTGCCATGGCGCATTTGGTGACGCAGGGCGGCGTCTTTGATGCGCGGCGTTATGGGCGTATTCGCTTGTGGGGATCGCTGGGATTTTTGGTCACGGTGCTGGCTGCAGGGGCTTGGTTTGAGCACGATGGCATGCATCAATTTCCGGCTTGGACAGTGGCCACCATGTTGGCCGTGACCGTCAGCGTTTGGTTTTTGCCCGACCTGAAAGAGGCAGTGCCGGAGCATGCGCAGCACGTCAACGTGATGCCGGTGTTAAGGCTGCGCGCGGTGCAGTGGTTTTTTGCGGCGGCGTTTTTTCATGTGCTCTCGCATATTGGCATTTACGTTTTTTTCTCGCTGTACCTGGATTCATTGGGCTACACCAAAACCATGATCGGTCTGCTCTGGGCTTTGTCGGTGGTGGTGGAGATCTGCTGGTTTTTCACGCAGTCGCGTTGGTTGCCACGCTTGAGCCTGACGGCTTGGCTGATGGTGTGTTCTGCGGCGATGGTGCTGCGCATGGGTATCACCGCCAGTAGCGCGCAGGTGTTGATTTTGTTGCTAGTCGCGCAGGCTTTGCACGCACTGACATTTGCCACACACCACACGGTTTGCATCGCCTTGTTGTCGAAACATTTCAGTGGTCGCTTGCGGGGCCGTGGACAAGCGCTTTACACCGTCATTGCTTACGGCTTTCCGGGCCTTTTGGGCGGGCTTGCCGGTGGCGTGTTGAGCACGCATTACGGTCTGGTCAGCGTCTACTGGGCCTCGGTCGGCACCAGCTTGCTGGCCTTGCTGTGTGCCTTTGGGGCTTGGCGACACCAGCATCAGCACTGACCCCCGTCTTCCAAGAGTCTGCTGCTAAGACAAATCGGATGCGGTGTTGGCTTCGCGCCAATCTCCGGGTGTTAAACCGTCCAAGGTGTGTGGCCCGATGGCCGCTCGAATCAGGCGAAGCGTGGGGAAACCCACAGCGGCGGTCATTCTGCGCACCTGCCGATTACGGCCTTCGCGAATGCCCAACTCTAGCCATGCGGTGGGCTTGGATTGGCGCACACGGATCGGCGGGTCGCGCTCCCACAGGTCTGGCACTGTTCTCATCAGGCTGGCGCGTGCAGGGCGCGTCATGCCGTCGTTGAGTTGCACACCTTGGCGTAAAGCCGCCAGCGCTTCTTCGCCGGGTTCGCCTTCGACCTGCACCCAATAAGTCTTTTCCATTTTGAAGCGCGGATCAGCGATGCGCGCCTGCAGTTGGCCGTCGTTCGTCAGCAGCAGCAGGCCTTCGCTGTCAGCGTCGAGCCGGCCTGCCACGTACACGTCAGGGATGTTCAGAAAATCTTTCAAGCCACGCCAGCGCCCTTCGGCTGTGAATTGGCTCAGCACGCCATAAGGCTTGTTGAAGCAGATCAGACGGGTGGGGTTGGAAATGGCCATGGCGGCGCAGCATAGCATTTCACATCTTCTTCTCCCTGCGCAGTGAGTTAGCATCCCCGCATGAGTGTTCATTACGAAAGCGTGCCAACTGCCACGCTCTACCCCGATGCCTTCCAAGTGGCGGCCCCTACTTCTGCCCTGGAGCGCCACATTTGGCCGCGCAAGCTGGGTGTTTTTATCCGCAAAGCGCCGTCATTGCTTGACGCAAGCATCGAACCAGATTCAGCATTACCGCCGAGCGAAGGCGGTGGGCCCGACAAGGGCGCACGTGAGCTCTGCGCCGGGCAGTTTGGCTTGGTGCCGCCATGGGTCAAGTCGGCGTCGGACGCCAAACTTCGCTCGACCAAGTTGGTCAATGCGCGGTCAGAAACCGTCACCACCTCGACCAATTTTCGCGACACCTGGCTCAAGGGACATCGTTGCATCGTGCCGATGATGGCGTTTTTTGAAGACGATTGGCGCAGCGGCAAAGCCGTGCCCACACGCATCACCCGCGTTGACGGCAAGCCGATGGGGGTGGCGGGTTTGTGGGAGTGCTGGGAAAAAAATGGCGAAGAAATCATCAGCTTCACCCTGCTAACCGTCAACGCCAACAGCCACGCTCTGCTGCACCGCTACCAACAAGGTGGCAACGAAAAACGCATGCCGGCGATCTTGGGCGAGGGCACTTACGATGCTTGGCTGAACGCTCGGCACGAGAAGGCCAAGGAGTTCATGCGGGCCTATCCGGCCAACTGGTTGACGGCCAATCCGGTCGAAAAATAAGCCGCACTGTCTGCTACTGTCAGCGCCTCAATCGCCGGTCAATCGCCGAGGTCGATCAGCGTAGTCGCCGCCACGTCACTCGGCGCAACGTAGTCTGCCACCACCAAAATCCGCGTGGACTGGCGGGCTGCTTCGGTGAGCAATTGCAAGACAAAGTTGATCGACGCTTGATCCAATGACGCGAAGGGGCCGTCGAGCAGCGTGAGTTGGGCCCCGGAGGCCAACGCTGCCGCGATCCACACCTTGCGCTTGGAGCCGGTCGACAACATGAACAGGTTTTTGTGCAGGTGCGGACCCAGCGATAGCCCGTCAACTGCATCGGCCAGCACCGCCTCGTCAAAGCTCGGGTAAGCGCGTTTCACCGACTGCAGATAGTCCGTCACCGTGAGGTCTTCATGCGCCGCTGAGCGCGGGTCCTTCCAGAACACCTGGCGGCGGTAAGCCTCGGGCTGCTCTTCTATAAATACCCCGCCCAGTTGCAGGCCTCCGGCATCAGGTGCCAACACACCCGCCAACAATTCTAGAACCGTGGTCTTGCCGCGCCCGTCACCGCCCAGCACCAGCGCCAAGCCGGGCGCCAGCTGCGCAGAGAAGTCGTGCAGCACCAAGCAGTTCGGGTAGGCAAAAGATACATGGGATAGTTGGAGCATGGAGAGTGTCACTTGCCCCAGCTGTCCTTCAAACCTACCGCCAAATTGAACACCGGCTTGGCTGCGGTGTGGTCTACCCGGTCAGCCACAAAGTAGCCGTGGCGTTCAAACTGGAACTTGTCATCGGCCGTGGCTTCGATGGCGCCACCGGCGGCAAGCGACGGCTCGACGTAAGCGGTGATGAGTTGGATGCTGTCGGGGTTGAGTTGCGTTAAGAAGTCGTGGTCGCCGGTGCCAGGGTGCGCTTCGCTGAAGAGGCGCTCGTACAGGCGCACTTCGGCTTGCACTGCGTCGGCCACTCCCACCCAAGTGATGACGCCTTTGACTTTGACCGCATCGCTGCCAGGGGTGCCGCTTTTAGTGTCGGGTATCAAGCGCGCCTGCACTTCGGTGACCTGGCCTGAGGCGTCTAAGGTCGCACCGGTGCATTCAATCACGTGGCCGTATTTGAGGCGCACTTTGTTGCCGGGCGTCATGCTGCCATCGGCAGCAGGCTGAGGTGGGTACAACCTGAAAAAGCCTTTCGGCGGCGTGGCTTCAAAGTCGCTGCGGTCAATCCAGACTTCTTTGCCGATCTTGAAGTGGCGTTTGCCGAGTTCAGGATGGTGCGGGTGAATCGGGGCGCTGCAGTCGTCCAGCGCGCCTTCGCCCATGACCTCGTCCCAGTTGCTCAGCACCAGCTTGACAGGGTCGAGTACAGCCATGGCGCGCGCTGCCGATCCGTCCAGCGTTTCGCGCAGGCAGCCTTCCAGTGTGCTGTAGTCAATCCAGCTGTCGCTTTTGGTGACGCCAATGCGTTCGGCAAAGAGTTGCAGGGCTTCAGCGGTGTAGCCACGGCGGCGCAGGCCGACGATGGTTGGCATGCGCGGGTCGTCCCAGCCGTTGACGCGTTTTTCAGTCACCAATTGCGCCAGCTTGCGTTTGCTGGTCATCACGTAAGTGAGGTTCAGGCGGGCAAATTCGTATTGGTGCGGGTGTGGCGTGGCGATCAGACCGCCTTCTGCCAACTTGTCTAGCAGCCAGTCATAAAAAGGTCGTTGGTCCTCAAACTCCAGCGTGCAGATGCTGTGCGTGATTTGTTCCAGCGCGTCCTCAATCGGGTGCGCAAAGGTGTACATCGGGTAGATACACCACTTGTCGCCGGTGTTGTGGTGCGTGGCGCGGCGAATGCGGTAGATGGCCGGGTCGCGCAGGTTGATGTTGGGCGACGCCATGTCAATCTTGGCGCGCAACACGGCGGCGCCGTCGGCCAGTTCGCCGTCCCGCATTTGCCTGAAGCGAGCTAGGTTTTCGGCGGGTGTGCGGCTGCGAAAAGGACTGTCTTTGCCGGGGTGGCTAAAGTCACCGCGATTGATACGCATGTCTTCAGCACTTTGCTCATCGACGTAAGCCAAGCCGGCTTGCACCAAGTATTCGGCAGCGCGGTACATGAAGTCAAAGTAGTCGCTGGCTTGGTACAGGTGCGTGGTGCCTGACCCGTCATGGGCCTGCCAGTTAAACCCCAACCACTTGACCGCGTCAATGATGGAGTTGACATATTCGGTGTCTTCTTTTTCGGGGTTGGTGTCGTCAAAGCGTAAGTGGCAAACGCCACCGTAGTCGCGCGCCAAGCCGAAGTTCAGGCAAATACTTTTGGCGTGACCAACGTGCAGGTAGCCGTTCGGCTCAGGCGGAAAGCGCAGGCGCAACTTGGCTGGGTCGATGTGGCCTGTGGCGTGGTGCGCCGCATCACCGGGCGAGCCGCCCCAATGGCGACCGGCATAAGTGCCTTCGGCCAAGTCTTTCTCGATGATCTGTCGCAAGAAGTTACTGGGCTTGACGACTTCCTTGTCAGAAGCGTTGGACGAATGGACGGCAGGGGGCTTAGAAGCAGGCGTAGAACTCATAGCCGGCATTTTAGACGGCGCACCTTGCGCTTACGTTTCGCAACGCACTTCACGCCAGAGCTTGTAGTGGGTTGGCGCTTAGCGCCTTTAATGGATGCATGGGTACTTCGTGCTCATACAAGGAGATACCAAATGAAAACTTTCATGCAAACCATCAGCTTCCCATCGCACCACATGGTCAAGGTCGTGTCTGCGACCGCTTTGTTGATAGGCGTCTTCGGCTTTGCGGCCAGCGCTCGGGCAGACAACGTGCAATGGTCGGTTGGCGTGGGCTCGCCTGGTGTCACGATCGGCATGACTAACGCGCGGCCATTGCCTATTTTTGTACAGCCTCAACCGTATTACGGACAGGTTGCACCCGTCTACATACAACCGGGTGCCCTTTATTCGCAGCAAGTTCCGATCTATGTGCAGCCAGCGCCGATTTATCGGTCTGGCTGGGCGCCGCAAGGTCGCGGCTATGGCATGGGCCCAAGGCATGGCCGGCCAAACCACCGTTTTCAAGGTCGCGGCCCATCGAGACAAGGCCACGGACGTTGATTCTGTTCTGCAAATGTGAGTAGGAGTAGGAGACCTTTGCCCAAAAGCCTCAAGCATAATCAGGCCAACTTTTGGGGAATGTGAGTTGGATATTGCACTGCTGATCAAAGCCGCCGTGATGGGCATCGTTGAAGGACTGACCGAGTTCTTGCCTATCTCATCTACAGGCCATTTGATCTTGGCGGGATCACTGCTTGAGATGAATGATGCCAAAGCCAAGGTCTTTGACATCGCCATTCAGACGGGTGCTATTTTTGCGGTCATTCTGGTTTATTGGCAAAAAATCCGTGACACCGTGGTTGGCTTGCCAGCAGAAAAACAGGCGCAACGCTTGGCCTTGAATGTCTTGGTGGCGTTTATGCCGGCCGTCATTTTGGGCCTGCTGTTTGGCAAGACCATCAAGGCCCATTTGTTCAACCCGGTGGTGGTCGCATCCGCATTTATCGTCGGCGGATTTATCATTTTGTGGGCCGAAAATCGCCACAAAAATAACCCTTCATCTGCACGCGTTGAAGATGCCGACACCATGACGCTGATGGACGCGCTGAAGGTCGGTGTCGTGCAGTGCTTTGCCATGATTCCGGGCACCAGTCGCAGCGGTGCCACCATCATTGGTGGCATGTTGCTCGGCCTGTCACGCAAGGCGGCGACGGACTTTTCCTTCTATTTAGCCATTCCCACGCTGATGGGCGCGGGCGTGTACAGCCTGTACAAAGAGCGGGCGCTGTTGTCGCTGGCCGATATGCCGATGTTTGGCGTCGGTCTGCTGTTTTCGTTTTTAAGCGCCTGGGTCTGTATCCGCTGGCTGCTGCGCTACATTGCCACGCACAGCTTCGTGCTGTTTGCTTGGTACCGCATCGTCTTTGGCTTGCTGGTCTTGCTGACCGCGCATATGGGCTGGGTCAACTGGGTCGACTGAGCCTAGATCAGCTTTTCTTCAGGGGTGCGGATTTTTTTTAGCACGTCATGCCGATCTGCCGGCATCTTTAGCGGCGTGTCGCTGCGAGCGTCGTCCCACACTGGGTCTGCAATGCTGTCAAACACCTCTCGCAGTTTGGTGCCCCAGCTGTTGTGCATCATCTGGTAGTACGGATTGCTCTGATCAATGCAGACCAGCTTGTCGCTTTCTAGCTTGTCGACTTCATACACCGCTAGGTCGAGCGGGAAGCCGACCGAGAGGTTGGACTTGATGGTTGAATCCATCGAGACCAGTGCGCATTTGGCGGCTTCTTTCAGCGGCGTTTCTGGCGTGATGACGCGGTCTAGTACGGGCTTGCCGTACTTCGATTCGCCGACCTGAAAGTACGGTGTTTCACTGGTCGCTTCAATGAAGTTGCCGGCGGAGTACATCTGAAACAGACGCATACCTTCGCCTTTGATCTGACCACCAAAGAGCATCGATACGTTGAAGTCCACATCGGCCTGTTTGAGAGAGGCTGCGTCGCGCTCATAGACCCGGCGCACTGCCGAACCTAGCACGCGGGCCGCGTCAAACATGCTTTTGGCGTTCCAGATAGTGATGGGCTCACCGCCGTCTGGATCTTGTAGTTTTTCGATTTGCAAGATCTCGCGAATGGATTGCGAGACTGACAAATTACCCGCCGACAGCAAGACCATGAAACGGTCGCCGGGGCGCTCGTAAACAATCATTTTTCTAAAAGTGCTGATGTGGTCCAAGCCCGCGTTGGTGCGGGAGTCTGACAGGAAAACCAAGCCGGCGTTAAGTTTGATAGCGACGCAATAAGTCATGAGAACAAGGAGGATTCAGGTTGGGGAGGCGAGTAATTTTTTGAGTTGGTACAGCGCGTCTAGCGCTTCTCGCGGGGTGAGCGCGTCGGGATTGATATTGTCCATTGCTTTTTCAAGCAGGCTGAGTTCAGCCGCAGGCAGGTCTGGCGGTGGCGCAAAAAGGTCAACCTGCGCGCGAGCTTCTGTTTGTTGCATCTCCAGCGCGCCCAGCGCCAAGCGTGCACGACTCACTACCGCTGCAGGCACACCGGCCAGTTTGGCCACTGCAATACCGTAGCTGCGGCTGGCCGGGCCGGGTTCGATGTGGTGCATGAAGACGATGTTCGAGCCCGATTCGACCGCGCTCACGTGGACGTTCATCGCGCCATGGTGCTTGGCAGGGAACTCGGTCAGCTCGAAATAATGCGTGGCAAACAAGGTGAATGCCTGCGACTTGTTGTGCAAGTAAGCCGCAATGCCGCTGGCCAGCGCCAAGCCGTCAAAGGTAGAGGTGCCGCGCCCGATCTCGTCCATCAGCACCAGCGAATGAGGTGTGGCGGCGTGCAGAATTTGCGCGGCCTCTGTCATCTCCAGCATGAAGGTGGACTGCGCGTTGGCGACGTCATCGGCCGCGCCAATACGTGTGTGGATTGCGTCGATCGGCCCGAGTCGACAGGCCGTTGCGGGCACGTAGGAGCCCACGCAAGCGAGCAGCACAATCAGCGCGACTTGCCTCATGTAGGTAGATTTGCCGCCCATGTTGGGGCCGGTGATGACCTGCATCCGGCTCTTGTGGCTCAGCGCAGAGTCGTTGGCAATGAAGGTGCCGCCCCCGGTTTCAGCCAAACGCGCCTCGACGACCGGATGGCGGCCGCCGACGATGTCAATGCACGGTTCTTTGGCAAACACCGGCTGTGCCCAGTTCAGGGTGAGCGAGCGTTCGGCCAGCGCACACAAGGCGTCAAGCGATGCAATGGCACGGGCCAGCCTACTCAACGCAGGCACAAAGTCTTGCAGTTGATCGAGCAATTCTTCATACAAAAATTTCTCGCGGGCCAAGGCCCGTTCTTGCGCTGACAAGGCCTTGTCTTCAAACGCTTTGAGTTCGGGTGTGATGAAACGCTCGGCATTTTTCAGGGTCTGGCGGCGCCGGTAATCGTCGGGTACTTTGGAAGCTTGGCCTTGCGAGACCTCGATGTAAAACCCGTGCACGCGGTTGAACTGCACCCGCAAATTGGTGATGCCGGTGCGCGCTTTTTCGCGGACTTCGAGATCGAGCAAAAAAGCGTCGCAGTTGGTCTGAATGTCGCGCAACTCGTCCAGGTCGGCATCGCAGCCGTGGTTGATGACGCCGCCGTCGCGGATCAACGCGGCGGGTTCGTCCATCACGTAGCGGCTCAGCAGCGCAGCACAGGCGGGCGGGGCTTGCAGGTCTTCGAAAATACGTTGCAGCAGATCCGGTAATTCGGTTGACGTGTTTTGGGTCGGGCTCAACTGCTGGGCTTTTTGCAGCGTGTCGCGCAGTGCAATCAGCTCGCGCGGGCGCACTTGGCGCAGTGCAATGCGTGCGGTGATGCGTTCGACGTCGGTGCTGCCTTTCAGGCGCGCTCGCAACGTTTGTTGCAAGCCGCTGCGTAGCAGGGTGATGGCGTCTAGGCGCGCAGCCGCTTGAGCGCGGTCACGCCGAGGCGACAACAGCCAGTTTTTCAGCAGGCGGCTGCCCATGCCGGTGGTGCAGGTGTCGAGCAAGGAAAAGAGCGTCGGCGAGTCTTCGCCACGCAGCGTCTGCGTCAGCTCTAGGTTGCGGCGAGTGGTTTGCGGCAACTCGATCATCTCGCCCGAACGAACAACCTGCAGGCTTTGCACATGGCTGAGCGCGCGGCCTTGGGTGTGTTCGGCATACCCCAGCAATGCAGAGGCAGCTGCATGTGCTTCGTTGAGTCCTTCCGCACTGAAAGAGGCGAGCGATGCCACTTGCAGCTGCGCCAGCAGGCGTCGCACACCCAAGGACGCATCAAACTGCCAAGCCGGTCGGGCCGTCAACGTCGAGGCATGACCGGCTTGACGGAGCGCCGTCAGGCGGGCTTCAAAGGCTGGCGTGACGTCCACGTTGTAGACCAGCTCACTCGGGCCAATGCGTGCCGCCCAGGCTTCGACTTCATCGCTGGCGCAATGGGCCAGATGAATCTCTCCCTGTGTCACGCTGAGCCAAGCTAAGCCGCAGGTGTTGCGGCTGCCTTGGTGCAAGGCCAGCAAGATAGATTCTGTTTTGTCGCTCAGCAGTGCACTGTCGGTCAGCGTGCCGGGCGTGACCACGCGCACCACTTTGCGCTCGACTGGGCCCTTGCCCGTGGGCTCTCCCATTTGCTCGCAAATAGCCGCTGACTCGCCCAACTTGATCAGCTTGGCCAAGTAGCCTTCAACAGAATGAAAAGGCACGCCACACATGCGAATCGGCTCACCCGCAGACTGCCCGCGGGAGGTCAGCGTGATGTCCAGCAGGCGGGCGGCTTTTTCGGCATCCGCATGAAACAACTCATAAAAGTCGCCCATCCGGTAGAACAACAAAGTGTCCGGATAATCGGCTTTCAGCACATGGTACTGGGCCATCATGGGTGTGTGCCCGGACGCCCCTTTGCCCGAGCTGTCTGAATTAATTTTTTCCTTATGAATCAACGTCTTAGCCTAAAAATTGCTCGCTGGTGCTTTGCTTTCCCCTCATCATCCGTCATGGTTTTGGGAGTCCGCCAATCAATCCTCAAACGATACCACCTCTTCAGTAGAGACCCAGGTCAGTTGCGTCGTTTCTTGGCGAGCTAAGCGCAATCAAAAAACTTCTTTCGACGCCCAAGTGATTGGTGATGAATGGGCACTGAAGGCTCAGGGAGCGACTGCGTTCTTCATGAAGCCATTGGCCACGCTTAGAAACAGGTCGCACCGTTCTTGCACAAATTCGTCGAGAACCGCCCCTGTCATGGGTTCCTGCCCTCCCGCGACCGTTAAGTAGTAAGAGTCTGCGGTGATCAATGAGCCGAGCAATTTGGCAAGCTTGGGGATATTGCGGGTCGGCTCGATCAGGCCAGAGATGATCAACTGTGTGACCACCCTTTGACGAACCTGCCCATGCTTGGCGACCAAGTGATCTCTAAAGAATTGACGGATGTCACTGTTATGGCGTGCCTCACCCGCAACGAGTGAGTGAAATGTCAGAACATCTTCCCTGTACATGTAGGACAGGTACTGTTTTGAGACTTCGATGAACGAGTCCCGGTCGGTGATGTCGCCGGCCATTTGCTCCAAGCTCTCGGACAGCATTTTTGACTTCGTGTTCACGTAGGTCGTGAAGAGGGCGTTTTTGTCCTTGTATCGCTTGTAAAAAGTGGGCCGCGAGCTATTCGCCAGAACACAAATTTCTTCAACAGTTGCGGCCTCGAAACCTTTCGAAATCAGCACCTTTTCCGCAGCAATTAGCAATTCATCAGTGAGTTTCATGATCAAGTCCATAGGGAATACCACGTAATTTATCATGAATTTGACGATAAATTTAGATAGTGATTTTCGGTCTGATCGGATACGTGAAGTTAATATTGATATACAGTGTGTAAATAAATATTAACGAAAGATGTTTATATGTTTTACTTTGAGCCATCTGTTCCCCATGGGATCACATTGCAGGCGAAGCTACTTTTAGGGTTCACGCTGATGCTCTCATTGGTGATAACGCCGGACCCCTCTGAGGCTGCGACCGTTGAGTGGACGGGGGTTGTGGCCAATACATGCGTGGTCACGCTGAACAGTAACGGCCTGTTGGGGGTTTCAATCAGCGGCCAAGCGATGAGCTCAGAGCAAACCGCAGGGCAGCCGGCCAGTGTGGCGGTGATGAGCACTGGCTCCAACGTGGTGACCTTTGGAAGCCCGGCCTTGACCTTGTGGGCTCCAAGTTACACAGGCAGCCCGATTGTGAGCAGCAAGCAGCAATCGAACAAAGGGCACTCCAGTACCTGGATGGTCACCGCGCATCAAGCCACGATCGAGCCGGGGGACACTCTGTTTGAAGTTCATGCGCAGTTAGACGACGCCACCAACGCTTTTCCGATGGGTGCGTACAAAGTTTCGAGCGAGGTCACCTGCGCTCCCGCGAATTGATGCCATGGAGCGATCGATTGGACAGTGCATCGCAGGGGCTTTCGGCGGGCTCCTGATGCTCGGTATTTTCAACACCGGTGCCTTTTCGCAAGGGCTCACACCCATGCAAAAAACTGGGGTGACCGGGTCGGACAATAAGGTGTTCAACATCACCATCATGAACCCCTATCTCAAGGAGATGAACTATGAACTCAGCGCTGAAGACCGCAGCACAGGTGTGCCGCAACCCGATGTCAAATTCACAGGACGGCGCGGACGACTGGGCGCCAAGAGCCAAAAGAAATTGCTGGTCCTCATGCCTGTCAAAACTGAAAAGCGTGAAGTACGCATCTGCTTGCGCTTCCCCGACATGCAAGAGTCGGTCCGTCCTCGCGTGTGTGGTGATTTCACTGCTATTGCCCTGCGTGGCCATGAGCGCCAACGGGGTTTACATGCCCCCGCCGCCGATGGGCGTGGGGGGTGAGGACTCGATTACGACAGGAACTGGGACCCATTGCCGAACGTCCATGAATTCAAACAAGGGCTATGTCGATCTGGGAGTCACAGGTACACAGGGCGCCGCGAATGATGTGTTTTCAGGATTTTCGGCACAAAGGCAGGACAACGCCACGATCTATGCGCGTGTGGTCATTCCTCTTGGGGATGCGCCCCAGAAGATAGATTGCGGCAGATTCATGCAGCTGGAAATCGAGCGGCTGGAATCAGAGATCAAGATGCTTCGCTACGCCCCAGACTAAACAAAACAGGAGACAAACATGTCCTACGACGTCATGATCATTTCTGTCATCGCTGGCTTGATGGTGATTCCCAGACTGCTGCTGCACTTCGGCACTTCGGCATTCCGGCGCCACTCACGGCAATTGCGATGGGCTTGCCCCCCATGCTCAAAGTCCAAGCCGGGCGCGCACGATGATTGATGACATCACCAAATTAGAGTCGCTGCACCTGATTAACATGTTCGATCTGGTCTCTATTTTGGGGTACTGCTTGCGCTTGTGTTTAAGGACTACGGAAGTAGCCTTGCCGCAGGCTTGGTAGCAGTCCTCGAGAACCCCTACCAAGTGGCGACTGGATTGAGATTGACGGCGCGGACTGAGAGGTGCGGCGAATCAACCCGCGGGCGTTCCACATCGTGACGTCGAAGGACAATGAGGTCATCATCCCGCACTACCAGTAGTGGTCAAAGAAGATTTCAAACGATCATTGCTACAGCGACGCATCATGTTTGCACTGGCGATTCCTTCTGCATCTCTAAAGAAGTGAGTGAACAGATCTATCCAGATGTTCGCATCATCTGGGCAAATGGACTTATTTCGTTTAAAACGGTGCGTCGGGCAGGCTGTCGTTGGCCTTGCTGTTGGCTTGCGATTTACGCCCTTGCAGGGTTTTGGGCTTATCGGCAGGGACTTCTGCGTCCGTAGGTTCTGCGGCGTCAGAGGCTTCGGCAGTTTCATCTTGCAAGGCTTGACGGACGTTGGCTTTGTCACCCGCGCCGGCAAATTTGCTGTACTTGCCCAAGGTGGTGACCAGTTGTGCATAGATGCGTGGGTTGCCGGCGAGGCATTCGCCTTGTTCCAGAAAGTCAGCTTCGCCGGTGAAGTTGCCCACCAAGCCGCCCGCTTCAGTCACCAGCAGTGAGCCGGCAGCGACGTCCCAAGGCAGCAGGTTGCTTTCGAAAAAGCCGTCATTGAAGCCGGCGGCCGTGTAAGCCAAGTCAAGTGCCGCCGCGCCGGGGCGACGCACGCCAGCGCACTGGGTCATGACTTCACCGAGCATGCTCAAGTATGGTTTGAGTTTGTCGCCCGGGCGATAGGGGAAGCCGGTGCTGATAAGGCATTCTTGCAGGCGTGTGCGCTTGGCAACCCGAATGCGGCGGTCGTTCATGTAGGCGCCGCGGCCTTTGGTGGCGCAAAACAGGTCGTTGCGGGTCGGGTCGTAAACGACGGCTTGTTCGATCTTGCCGCGTACGCTGAGCGCGATGCTCACGCAGTAAACCGGAAAACCGTGAATGAAGTTGGTGGTGCCGTCCAGCGGGTCAATGATCCAGACGAACTCTGAATCTTTGGCCCCTTGCTCGCTGCCCGTTTCCTCCGCCAAGATGCCGTGACCGGGGTAGGCAGCCAACAGCGTCTCAATGATGATGGCTTCAGCGGCCTGATCGATCTCGGTGACGAAGTCGTTGGTCTGCTTGGCCGAGACACGGACTGATTCAACATCAAGCGCGGCGCGGTTGATGATGGCGCCAGCGGCGCGCGCAGCCTTGACGGCCACGTTGAGCATGGGGTGGAGATTGGACATAAGCAGTAAGAAAGAG
>CANFWV010000030.1 GCA_947450695.1 Comamonadaceae bacterium | reverse complement strand
CGGCAAGGTCCTCAACACCTGGGAAGTCGAGCGCGACCGGCTCTTTGCTAACAACGAAATTCACGACATCGCCGTAGCGCTTGGGATTGACCCGCACGGCCCCAACGACACACCCGACATGAGCGGCCTGCGCTACGGCAAGGTCTGTATTTTGAGCGATGCAGACGTCGACGGCTCGCACATCCAAGTGCTGCTGCTGACGTTGTTTTTCAGGCATTTCCCCAAGCTCATCGAAACCGGCCATTTGTATGTGGCGCGGCCACCACTGTTCAGGGTCGATGCGCCGGCCCGCGGCAAAAAACCGGCGTCCAAAGCTTACGCGCTAGACGACGGCGAACTCAATGCGATTCTTGACAAACTCCGCAAGGAAGGCGTGAAAGAAAACGCGTGGAGCATCAGCCGCTTCAAGGGTTTGGGCGAAATGAACGCCGAGCAATTGTGGGAAACCACGCTCAACCCCGACACACGCCGTCTGTTGCCTGTGCAACTCGGCAACGTAGATTTTGCGCAGACCGAAAACCTCATCACCAAACTCATGGGCAAGGGCGAAGCCGCCGCCCGGCGCGAGCTCATGGAACTGCACGGTGACGCCGTAGACATCGACGTTTGATCGCGCGACTACCCCGACGTTGACTTGCCAACTGACCTCCAAACTGAACCCCGATTGATCTGACACCGCCATGGATTTATTCACTCCCGACGCTCCCGCTGCAACGCCTGAACCCGCCGATCAGGACTCGCTGGCGGCTTACGCTCAACGCGCTTACCTTGAGTACGCGCTCAGCGTGGTCAAGGGCCGCGCCTTGCCCGACGTCTGCGACGGCCAGAAGCCGGTGCAGCGGCGCATTTTGTACAGCATGGCGCGCATGGGTTTGGGCTTTGGCGGTGCCAATGGCGCGACCGGTGCCAAGCCAGTCAAATGCGCGCGCGTGGTCGGCGACGTGCTGGGCCGCTTTCATCCTCACGGCGACCAAGCGGCGTATGACGCGCTGGTGCGCATGGCGCAAGACTTCAGCCAGCGCTACCCGCTGATTGACGGCCAAGGCAACTTTGGATCACGCGATGGCGACGGCGCTGCCGCCATGCGTTACACCGAAGCTCGGCTGGCGCGCATCACCAGTTTGTTGATGGAAGAGGTCGACGAAGGCACGGTCGACTTTGTGCCCAACTACGACGGCTCGACCGAAGAGCCGGGGCGTTTGCCGGCGCGTCTGCCGTTCACCTTGTTGAATGGCGCAAGCGGCATTGCCGTTGGTTTGGCGACTGAGATTCCGAGTCACAACCTGCGCGAAGTGGCCGACGCCTGCATCGCCTTGATCAAGACGCCGAACATCACTGACGAAGCGATGTCGGCATTGATTGCCGGCCCCGATTACCCGGGCGGTGGCCAGATCATTTCGAGCCCGAGCGAGATCGCTGCAGCCTACCGCACCGGACGCGGTTCGCTCAAAGTGCGGGCCCGCTGGAAAATCGAAGAGCTGGCGCGCGGACAGTGGCAATTGGTGGTCAATGAACTGCCGCCAGGTGTGAGCACCCAACGCGTACTCGAAGAAATTGAAGAGATCACCAACCCCAAAGTGCGTCTGGGTAAAAAAGCGCTGTCGCAAGAGCAAGTGCAGCTCAAACAAACCGTGCTGTCGGTGCTCGACGTGGTGCGCGATGAATCCAGCAAAGATGCTGCTGTGCGTTTGGTGTTTGAACCCAAGACCAGCCGCATCGAACAGAGCGAACTCATCACCACGCTGCTGGCGCATACCAGCCTGGAAAGCTCGTCACCCATCAACATGACCATGATCGGTCTGGATGGTCGGCCGACGCAAAAGTCTTTGCGGCAAATCCTCACCGAATGGATTGAATTTCGCCACACCACCATTCAGCGCCGCTCACAGCACCGACTCGACAAAGTGCTGGCGCGCATCCATATTCTTGAAGGACGGCAGCTGGTGCTGCTGAACATTGACGAAGTCATTGCCATCATTCGCCAGGCCGATGAGCCGAAAGTTGCGTTGATGGAACGCTTCAAACTCAGCGACCGTCAGGCCGAAGATATTCTTGAAATTCGCCTGCGGCAATTGGCCCGGCTTGAAGCCATCAAGATCGAACAAGAACTCAGCGGGCTGCGTGAAGACCAAGCGAAACTTGAAGACATTCTGGGTAGTCCGGCCACGCTGCGTCGCCTCATGGTCAAAGAAATCGAGGCTGACGCCAAGGTCTTTGCCGACCCGCGCCGGACCCTGATTCAGGCTGATAAAAAAGCCGTTCTGGACGTCAAGGTCATCGACGAGCCAGTGACCGTGGTGGTCAGCGCTAAGGGATGGGTGCGTTCGCGCAACGGCCAGGGTCATGACGCGGCGAGCTTTGCCTTCAAGGCTGGCGACGGCCTCTACGCGACCTTTGAATGTCGCACGGTTGATACCTTGTTGGTGTTTGGTAGCAACGGCCGCGTCTACTCGGTGCCGGTGGCGGCTTTGCCCGGTGCGCGCGGTGATGGCCAGCCCGTGACCACGCTGATCGAACTGGAAGCCGGCACGCAAGTGGCTCACTACTTCGCCGGTCCGGCTTCTGCGCAGCTCTTGCTGGCCAGCTCGGGCGGGTATGGCTTTTTGGCAGCGGTTGAGAACATGATTTCGCGCAACAAAAGCGGCAAAGCCTTCATCAGTTTAGGTGAAGGCGAAACCCTGTGCCAGCCCTCGCATGCTGCGGGCACCACAGGTGCGCAGCCGTTTCCGGACGCCACGCACGTGGCTTGCGCATCCACCGGCGGACGCATCCTGACCTTTGAAATTGACGAACTCAAGTTGATGGAAAAAGGCGGGCGCGGCCTGATGCTGATCGACCTTGAAGCCAAAGATCAGCTGGCAGGTGCCGCCGCTTACACGCGCAGCATCAAGATCGCAGGCATTGGCCGTGGTGCCAAAGAGCGTGAAGAAACGCTCGAAATTCGAAGCTTAAACAACGCCCGCGCTGCCCGTGCCCGCAAAGGCAAGGCGGCGGATCTCGGCTTCAAGCCGAACAGCGTGACACGGGTGGAGTGAGCCGCGCCGGGATTTAGCTCAAGCGATCTCGGCGATCATCTCAATTTCAACGCAAGCACCCATCGGGATTTGCGCCACACCAAAGGCGCTTCGGGCGTGTGCACCAGCGGCTCCAAAAATGTCGCCAATGAGTTCACTGGCGCCGTTGGTCACCAAGTGTTGCTCGGTGAAGTCGCCGGTCGAGTTGACCAGACTCATCAGCTTGACGATGCGTTTGACGTGGCTCAGATCTTTGCCTGTCGCGACCAGCGCAGCATGCAGGGTGCCCATCAGGTCAATCGCGATGGCGCGAGCGGCTTGTTGTCCTTCGTCCGTATGCATGGTTTTACCCAACTGGCCAACCCATACTTTGCCGTCTTTTTTAGCGATGTGACCGCTCAAGAAAATCAAGTTCCCGCTTTGCACAAAGGGCACATAAGCTGCTGCGGGCGTGGCCACGGGCGGCAGCTCAATGCCGAGGGTTTTAAGCTTGTCGTAAATAGCGGCGGATGGGTTAGCGGCGGAGGCGTTGGACATCAATTTCCTAGGAGTTGGCGGTAAACCGTCAATTTTAGTGATCACTCAAAACCAGGTCGCTGCGTTCAATCGGCGCGACGGTCACCGCCACGTTCAGCGCATGTCGAGCACCACCGCGGATCACACCGCGCATCGGTGACACATCGAGGAAGTCGCGACCTGTGGCCAAAGTCACGTAATCCTCGCCAGGACTACGGTCATTGGTCGGGTCGAAGTCGAGCCAGCAGCCGGGCATCACACGGTCGACTTCACCGCTGACTGTGGCCGCCGGGCAATACACCGAGGCCCAGGCGTGGGATGCATCACTGCCAATTAGACGCGGCTGACCGGGCGCTGGATGCGTCAACAAATAGCCGCTGACATAGCGCGCTGGCAGTCCCATGGCACGACAGCAGGCCACCATGATGTGGGCGAAATCTTGACAAACACCTTTGCGCTGTTCCAGTGCTTCCAGCGCTGGCGTATTGACTTCCGTGCTGAGGCTTTCGTACGCCATGCTGCGGTGAATGTGTTGCATCAATGCTTTGGCCGCTTCCGCTAAAGGCCGCTCTGCGGTAAAGCTGGGACGCGCGAACTCTGCAAAAGCGTCATCACGTGGCACATAAGGCGAAGCGAAGAGAAACTCTGCGGCAGGGTCCCAAGCGGCGTTCGCATGGTAGCGAAAGTGCTCGCGTACGCGCTCCCAGCTAGGGCTGACGGGTCGTTCGTCGGTGTTCCAATACGGAGTGGTGGGCGTTGTCGAGACCACGCTCTCTGCTACCACGCGCAAGCGGTCATGGGCGCTTTGAAACGAAAAGAAGGTGCTCAGGTTGCCGTAAACATCAACCACTTCGCGTTGTTGCGCGGGGACTGGGTCAATGTCCAAATGGTGGCTGATCAGCTGTTGCCGCACGTTGCAGGCGGGCTTGAGGTGAACCACATGATGGGCATTTTCGACCGCTGGCGTGTAGTCATAGCGGGTCTCGTGGACGACGTGAAGCAACATGAATAAACCGTTAATACAGTAAGAAGGAGGCGGCGCTTTCAGGCGCCCAAACTGTGGCTGCCACTGGCCGCATGGCTGAAGTAACGTCGGCTGATGAGGTCAGACAGCTCCAGCGCAGAGACGGCGCAGCGCTCCAGTTGCCGTTGCAAGCGTTCATACGTCTGTGGCGCTGAGCTGTCGCTTTGGTTCTCGCTGGCGCCATACAGGTCGGCCAGCGTCCAGCGACCTGGGTCGGGCAGGTTCATCGCCAGCGCAGCCATTTGGCCGAGATCGGTGCCTTCGAGCTTGGCCAAACGTGCACGCAAGGTTTGCGCGACCCAAGCGATCGAACGCGGATTGTCGCGGTCCAGCACCAGCAAGTCGAGCAGCGCCACGATGTCCCGGCGCTGCTGGTACTGCGCATGAAAGGTGATGGTGCTGTCAAACAGCGCGACGATCGCGGCAAAGCCACTGTCGTCTTGTGCCGCGCCCGTTTCAAAGCCGATCATCAGCGCCGACGCGAGCGTGTTCAGTCGCTCAATGTGGCGGCCAATGCTCAGTAGGCGCCAACCATCGTCGCGCATCATGCGGTCGGTTTGTGCCCCGGTCATGGCGGCCAGAAAGGCGCTCGCACCGTCGAGCGCGCGCAGGGCTTCTTGGGTCGAATAGGCCGCACCTTGTGTCCCTTTTTGAGGGGTACTGCTGATTTTTTTGCAACGTATGAAAAACTCGGCTTCGGCATGCACGATGGTTTTCCACTGCTCTTGCGAGAGACGCTCGCGCACGGCAGAGGCTGCATTTTTCAGGGCGTGCAAACTGTAGCCGACGCTGGCGGCTTGGGTCATGTCGGCCAGGTTGGCGATGAGCGAGCGCTCAAAAACGCGGCGAGCCTGTGTGGCCGGCGGTACTGTGGGCACCACCAAGGCGTTGTTGACGGCCATGGCGCTGAGCCAAGCCAGCAAGGGCTGTGAGGACTGCTCTTCACCTGATAAACATTGCAGCGTCAGATGGGCCAGACGCACTGAGTTTTCTGCCCGCTCGGTGTAGCGACCCAACCAGAACAGATTTTCAGCCGCGCGGCTGGTGACTGCACGCTTGTGTCGCAGCGGCGGCAGTGGCGCGGTAGCAGCGGATGTGAGCGTCGCCGCGTGAGGTGCTGGCACTGCGGTAGCAGCGTCGTGGCTTTCAAGCCCGCTGCTCGGGTGTGCTGCGCCAAGGGCCCAGACATCCGCACTGCTGCCACCGTATTGCATCGACGCGATATTTTCGTTTTTGCCCGCCAGCCGGGCCAGTCCACCGGGTAGGACTTGCCAGGAATTGTGGCCGTCGGAGACCGCAAAGACGCGCAGCATGGCGGAGCGAGGGGCAATTTTTTCGCCTTGCCAGGTGGGTGTTTGAGACAGTGGCAAATAGGCTTGCACTGTGTAATCTTCACCGTGGCGCATCATGCGGCCGGCCCACTCATCCAGCTTGGCGCGGCTCAAGGTTTGGCCGATCACCGTGGGCAGGCCCGAGGCCGGAAAGGTTGGTTTGATGACGCAGTCTTTCAACTGCGGCAGCACAGATTGCAAAGCCGCTTGCTCTCCGCACCACCATGTGGCCAGCGAAGGCAGGGCGAGTTTTTCGCCCAGCAGGTGCTCAGACAGGGCTGGCAAAAAGCCAAGCAAGGCGGGTGACTCGAGAAACGCCGAGCCCGGTGAGTTGGCAACCAGCACGTTGCCGGCGCGAATAACTTGCAGCAGCCCGGGGACACCCAGGGTGGAGTCAGAGCGCAGTTCCAAGGGGTCCAGAAACTCGTCATCCAGCCGCTTCAAAATGCCGTGCACGGGTTCGAGGCCTTGCAGCGTTTTGAGGTAAAGGCGGTCGTCTCGGACCATCAGGTCGCTGCCTTCGACCAGCGTCAGGCCAAGGTAACGCGCTAAGTACGCGTGTTCAAAATAGGTTTCGTTGTAGGGGCCGGGTGTTAGCAGCACAATGCGTGGCTCGCCACTGTCCGTGCCTTGCAATGGACAGGCGGTTTTCATGCCGTCGACCAAGGCCCGGTAAGACGCTGCGAGGCGCTTTACGTTCATCTCGCGAAAAGCTTCTGGGAACTGCAGCGAAATACTCAATCTATTTTCGAGCAAGTATCCCAAGCCCGAGGGCGCTTGCGTTCGCTGCGAGACGACCCACCAGTTGCCGTCAGGGCCACGCGCCAAGTCAAAGGCTGCAATGTGCAGGAACTTGCCCCCCGCCGGCTGGCTGCCATGCATGGGGCGCAAATAGCCGGGATGACCTTGTACCAAAGCAGCTGGCAACAGGCCGAGTTTTGGCAATGTTTGCGCGCCGTAGACGTCGGCCATGATGCGGTCTAGCAAACGCGCGCGCTGTGACACGCCGGCTTCGATGCTGGCCCAGTCTTGCGGCGTCAACAGCATGGGGAACAGATCCAATGCCCAAGGCCGCTGGGGTCCGTCGGCATCGGCGTAAACGTTGTAGGTGACGCCGTTGTCGCGAATCAGTCGCTGTAAATTGATGTTGCGGTGGTTCAGGTCAGAGAAACCGTTGACACCGAGTTGAGTGAAAAACGCATGCCAGGCGGGCGCCAGTTCGGCTTGGGTCTCTGACGCCGTGGTCGCTGTTGTCTCAATGCTCTGCGTTTGACCTTGGCTTTGGGTTTGGCCCTGGCTTTGACCGTTGCTCAGGCTTTGAGTTTGCCCCGCAATGCCCATCGGTCCCGGCAGTGGGTTTTGCAGGGGTGCAGACGGAGCACCTGTAGACAGTTTTGACGTCGCTGGCAGGCGCCTAGAGGTGGCTCCTCGAAGCTCGTCAAAATGACCAGAAACCGCCGGCGGCGCGAGTGCCAGTGCCAGATCGGCGGCTGACTCTAGCGCTGCAGCAGCGAACAGTGACGGGTTGTTGTTTTCCACGGGGCCCTAAGTATGCCTTTAGCGCAGGTCCAAAGTGAAAGGGAACTCGCGGCTGACCTCTTCTTTTTGCACACGCATTTTCCCGGGCGTGTGGCCGAGTTGGAAAAACCGCATCAGGCGCCGGCTTTCGGCCTCGAAAGAATTGACCGGCAGCGTGTCGTAGCTCAAACCACCCGGATGTGACACGTGGTACTGACAGCCGCCCAAAGAGCGCTCGTTCCAGGTGTCGACGATGTCAAACGTCAGCGGCGCATGCACGCCAATCGACGGGTGCAATGCCGAAGGCGGGTTCCAGGCTTTGTAGCGCACACCGCCGACATATTCGCCTACGGTGCCGGTGTTTTGCAGCGGTAGCGGACGGCCGTTGACGGTGATGACATAGCGGTCGCTGTTGAGGCCTGTCACGCGCATCTCGACACGCTCCAGCGAGGAGTCGACATAACGCACAGTGCCGCCAGACGAGCCTTCTTCGCCCATCACATGCCAAGGCTCTAGCGCGCTGCGTAGGGTGAGCTCTATGCCGCGTGTCTGCACCTGACCGATGAGCGGGAAGCGGAACTCAAAGTGCGGTTCAAACCATGCCATCTCGAAGGCGTAGCCTTCTTCGCGCAACTCTGCCAGCACGTCCTCGAAGTCCATGCGGATAAAACTGGGTAGCAAAAAGCGGTCGTGTAGCTCGGTGCCCCAGCGCGTGAGTTTGTGTTGACCGGGCTTCTTCCAGAAGCGCGCCACCAGCGCGCGCAGCAGCAGTTGCTGGGCAATGCTCATGCGCGCATGCGGTGGCATTTCAAAGGCGCGCAGTTCCAGCAAGCCGAGCCTGCCGGTGGACGAATCGGGCGAGTACATCTTGTCAATGCAAAACTCGCTGCGGTGGGTGTTGCCGGTGACGTCAACCAAGATGTTGCGCAGAGTCCGGTCAACGATCCACGGCGGCATCTCAGCGCCGTATTTGGCGCGGTTGTTTTGAATCTCGCGCAGGGCGATTTCGAGTTCGTAAAGTTGGTCGTTGCGGGCTTCGTCCACGCGCGGCGCTTGACTGGTCGGGCCAATGAACATGCCTGAGAAAAGATAGCTCAGCGCCGGGTGGTTGTGCCAGTAGGCGATCAAGCTGGCCAGCAGCTCGGGTTTGCGTAAAAACGGGCTGTCAGACGGGGTGGCACCGCCCATCACAAAGTGGTTGCCGCCGCCGGTGCCGGTGTGGCGTCCGTCGTTCATGAACTTTTCGGCTGACAGATGTGTCTCGTGCGCCACTTCGTATAAAAACTCGGTGTGCTCGACCAGCTCGCCCCAGCTGTAGGCGGGGTGAATATTGACTTCGATGACGCCAGGGTCGGGCGTGACTTGCAGCATTTTCAGACGCGGATCGCGTGGCGGCGGGTAGCCTTCGAGAACGATTTTCACGGTCAAAGACTCTGCCGTAGCTTCAATCGCAGCGAGCAGGTCGAGGTAGTCTTCTAGGTGCTCTAGCGGCGGCATGAAGATGTAAAGCGCGCCGGTTTCACCTTGGCCTTTGACCTTGTCCGGATCGGCCTTGGCCTTGTTGCCGGCTTTCGGGCCGTTGGCGCGGTCCGGGTCGCGGACCTCAATGCATAGCGCCGTGCGGGTCAGCCAAGCAGCTGACTCATGCGGCTCAGGATGGCGCGCCGACGGGTCAACTTCTGCCGGTGCCGGGGCTGGTTCAACAGGTTTTGGGCTGGCTCCAAAGGTCACGTTTGGTTTGAACTGTGCAATGCGCGCTGCGACCGTCGGCGCGGCGATGCGCGTCAAGCGGGCCATGTACTGGGCCAGCACCGTGGCGCTGTTGTGGCGTGTTGGCGGCGCGATCGGCTCGGCAGAAACCGCTGGCGCTGCGGCCATGCGGCCATGGTCTTCGCTGTAACGGGTCGCTATTTCGGCCGTTGTAGGCAGTGCTTGGCGTGGTGCAAACGGGTCGGTTTCAATCAAGTACGGATAGTCTGTATCTGAAACCCATGGCACTGAGTCGAGTGGCAAGCGGTAACCCATCGGCGAGTCGCCCGGCATCAGGTACATGCGTTCATCGCGGAAAAACCAAGGTCCAGTGGTCCAGCGCGGCGAGCTGGCCGCAGCAGCTTCTTCGCGCGCTTTGAGTGGCAACACATAACCGACCACGGCATCCAGCCCCTGCATGAAGACACGGCGCAAGCGTTCCCGCTCCATCGGCTCTTCGAGCCGCGCATTGAAGGGATCCACGTTGACCGGCAAGCGGCGCTCACGCCAGAGGTAATACCAGGTGTCTTCGTAGCCGGGGGTGATGTGGCGTGGGCTCAAGCCGAGCTTGGCTGCCAGTGTTTTGGTGAAGCGGTCGGCGTCGGCGCTGGTGTAGTTGCAAGCGCTGTCGGCTTTTTTGCCGGTCTGCCGTTCGTCGGCAAACAGGGCCGGGTTTTGCCAAACCGGGTGACCGTCTTTGCGCCAGAAAATGCTCAGCGCCCACCGCGGTAGTTGCTCGCCGGGGTACCACTTGCCCTGACCAAAATGCAGGAAACCGCCTTCGCCGTATTCAGCGCGCAGTTTTTGCACCAGCTCGGTGGCGTAGCCGCGCTTGGTTGGACCGAGCGCATCGATGTTCCATTCCGCCCCGTCACGGTCTTTGGTGGCGACAAAAGTCGGCTCACCGCCCATCGTCAGACGCACGTCGCCAGCCACCAGGTCACGGTCGACCACTTCGCCGAGCGCTAACACGGCAGCCCATTGTTCTTCGGTGTAAGGTTTGGTGACGCGCGGGGACTCATGAATGCGCTGCACGCTCATGTGGTGTTCAAACGTCACCTCGCATTCGTCGACGCCGCCTTCAATGGGCGCCGCGCTGGAAGGCTCGGGTGTGCAGGCGAGGGGGATGTGTCCTTCGCTGGCCATCAGGCCCGAGGTGGGGTCGAGTCCAACCCAGCCTGCGCCGGGCAAAAACACCTCGCACCAAGCGTGCAGGTCGGTGAAGTCTTTCTCGGCACCGCTCGGGCCGTCGATTGATTTGACGTCGGCTTTGAGTTGAATCAAATAGCCTGAGACAAAGCGCGCGGCCAAGCCTAAGTGGCGAAAGATTTGCACCATCAGCCAGCCCGTGTCACGGCAAGAGCCGGAGGCCAGCGTCAGCGTTTCCTCAGGCGTTTGCACGCCCGGCTCCATGCGAATCGCGTACTTGATATCGGACTGCAGTTTTTGGTTCAGGCTGACCAGAAAGTCGTTGGTGCGACGCGGCGTCAGGTCGATGCTGTCAATGTACTTTTGCAGCAGCGGCGTGGCCGGTTCGGTCACCAAGTAGGGTGCCAGTTCAACAGCCTGTGCTTCGCTGTACTTGAACGGAAATTCTTCAGCTTGCGGCTCGAGGAAAAAGTCAAACGGATTGAAGACGGCCATTTCGACCACCAGATCGACGGTGACCTTGAAACCGCGCGCAGCTTCGGGGAAAACCAATCGTGCCTGGTAGTTGGCAAACGGATCTTGTTGCCAGTTGATGAAGTGATCGGCGGGCTCGATGGTCAGGGAATACGAAAGTACCTTGGTGCGGCTGTGAGGCGCAGGTCGCAAGCGAACCACCTGGGGGCCGAGTTTGACCAATCGGTCATATTGGTAGTGCGTGATGTGACTCAGGGCAACATGAATGGACACAAAGGTTCTCGCTTTTAAGGTACAAGGTGGATGCCGTATTACTGGCGGGCAAATTGCTCAGTCAATGCTCTGCAATTGTTAAGCAAGAGCCGCGCCAAATGCGGTTCACGCTTGGATTTTAAAGTTCAATTTTCAACCCATCTAGTGTCGCCTGTGTCGACGTGATACCCATCAAGGATTTTGATTGAAAAGTGATTTTTCGCTGATGCTGCGGATCCGACCCAGCGTGCCCTCGACGCCCATCATCTTGTGGGTCGGTTTCGTTTTGGGTGTTGCCATGCAGTTGCAGCAAGCCGGTCTAGCTGTGTTCACGCTGTATACGAACTGTGTGGCCGCGGCTTTGGGTTTGCTGTTAGTGGGGATGTTTTGTCGACGGCCATTCATTCGCCTGCTGGTGGTTGTCGCGGCTGGTCTGGCCTTGGGCTTTGGCTCGACAGGTTGGCGCGCCTCGGCTTTTGACACGCAAAGATTGGACCCTGCGCTGGAGGGGCGCGACATTCAGGTCACAGGTGTTGTGCAGGCCATGCCGCAGGAAGGCGAGGATGCGCAACGTTTTGTGTTGAAGGTCGAATCTGCCAGGCTGGACGCGCAGCCAGTGGTACTGCCGCCCCAGCTGTATTTAGGCTGGTACAGCGGTTTTTTCTTGGCGCCGCGTCCAGATGCTGCGACAGTTGCCGAGCCGTCACTGGCCTTGTCCTCGCGTCAGCCGCAACCCATGCGTGCGGGCGAGCGCTGGCAGATGACCGTTCGCCTGAAAGCCCCGCACGGCAGCAGCAACCCTCACGGTTTTGACTACGAGCTGTGGTTGTGGGAGCAAGGTTTACAGGCCACCGGATCTGTGCGCGCAGGTGTGCACGACACGCCACCTGAAAAGTTAAATGGCAGCGTCTCGTACAAGCCCCGTTATTGGGTAGAACGGTCGCGCCAAAGTGTGCGCGAGGCGATCTTTGAGCGGATTGAAAGTCCCCGAAAAGCCGGCGTGCTTGTGGCCTTGGTGGTGGGTGATCAAAATGCCATCGAGCGAGCCGATTGGGATGTTTTCAGGGCCACCGGTATTGCCCATTTGGTGAGCATTTCCGGCTTGCACATCACGCTGTTTGCGTGGCTGACGTCGCGAGCTCTGGCCTGGTTATGGCGGCGTTCTGCTTTACTCACCCCCCGCTGGTGTTTGCTTTTACCCGCCAGCAGTGCGGGGGCTTGGGGTGGGCTAGTGCTGGCAGCAGGGTACGCAACGTTCTCTGGATTGGGCTTACCGGCACAACGCACCATTTTGATGCTTGCCGTGGTGGTGCTGTTGCGCCAAACTGGTCGGCAGTGGGCGTGGCCCTACATTTGGCTGCTGGCCATGGCGGTGGTGGTCGCGTTTGATCCGTGGGCATTGCTACAAGCAGGTTTTTGGCTGTCCTTTGTGGCCGTGGGCGTGCTGTTTGCGTCCGACCCGGGGACCCATTTGTCGACCCAAGCGAACAAGACCGATGCCGTGTCTTTGCGACCACGCTTTCCGGTGTGGCTGATGCACGTGGCTCGTGGCGCATGGCGCATGCTGCGAGAGCAGTGGGTCATCACCCTGGCCCTGACGCCGCTGACGTTGCTCCTCTTTAATCAGGTCTCGGTGGTGGGCTTACTGGCCAATGCCTTGGCGATTCCGGCGGTCACCTTGCTCATCACACCGCTGGCCTTGCTCGGGGTGGTGTGGGCGCCGTTCTGGGATGTCGCGGCTGGGTGCATTGGCGTGTTGATGGCTGTTTTGGAGGTGCTGGCATCTTGGCCGATGGCGACCATTAGCCAAGCGACCGTGCCGATAGGCTATGCCGCTGCGGGCGTGTTGGGCGGTTTGCTGCTGGTCATGCGACTGCCGTGGCATTGGCGGGTGCTGGGCGTACCGCTGATCTTGCCGGTGTTGCTTTGGCAACCTTTGCGACCGGTCGTCGGGGAGTTTGAGCTGCTGGCCGCTGACATCGGGCAGGGCAACGCGGTACTAGTCCGCACGGCCACTCATGCACTGCTGTACGACGCTGGGCCGCGTTTTTCGCGGGACAGTGATGCTGGTGACCGCGTTCTGGTGCCCTTGCTACGCGCGCTAGGAGAGCGACTTGACCTTGTGTTGCTGAGTCATCGAGATGCTGACCATGTGGGTGGCGCGGCGTCTGTGCTGGCCATGCAGCCGCAAGCCGCGATGTCCAGTTCCATGGAAGATGCCAACGAATTGCAGCAATTACGAACCGGGACGCGATGTGCGACGGGGCAGCGCTGGCAATGGGACGGCGTTGATTTTGAGATGCTGCACCCAGACCCGGCTGCCTATGAAGCACCGGCACGCTCCAACACCATGAGTTGTGTGCTTCGAATTTCTGCCGCGAGTTCAGTCAGTGCCCTGCTGGTAGGCGATATTGAAGTACGTCAGGAGCAGTCTTTGCTGCGGGTGGGGTCGATTCAATCGGATGTGTTGCTGATGCCGCACCATGGCAGCAAAACCTCGTCGAGTGGCAGCTTTCTGGACGCCGTGCAACCGCGGATGGCGTTGGCCCAAGCCGGTTACAGAAACCGCTTCAACCACCCGGCACCTGAGGTGCTGGAACGTTACCTCGAGAGAGGCATCACCGTGCTCCAGTCGGCTCACTGTGGTGCGGCAACATGGCGAAGCGCCTGGCCGGCTGAATGGACCTGTCAAAGAGAGGAAGGGCGGCGTTACTGGCATCACCGTGTACCCGGTACGCCATCCGCTTTTCGGCCTTAATAATGAATAAATACCTCTGGGTTGCGATTGTTGGCGCATAACTTGCTAAGCTCTAATCGGAGAAAAAGAGTTGAATTTGCCGGAGATATAAGCAATGAGCCGACCTATGTTTGACGAAATGAACGCCAGCGCCACGAGCGTGCGGGCTCACTACGATAGCTATCATCGCTGGTTGGCCCAGCAGCCTGCCGATGCGATGCAAGCCCGTCGCGCCGAAGCTGAAATGATTTTTCGGCGTGTCGGTATCACCTTTGCGGTGTATGGCGACAAGGATGAAGACGGGTCAGGCAGCGAACGACTGATCCCCTTTGACCTGATTCCCCGCATCATTCCCGCCCACGAATGGGCGAGTATGGAAAAAGGGCTGGTGCAGCGTGTCACGGCCTTGAATCGTTTTATTCACGACGTTTACCATGGCCAAGAAATCATCAAGGCCGGGTTGATACCGGCCGAACAAATTTTCCAAAACGCCCAGTTCCGACCTGAAATGATGGGCGTCGATGTACCCGGCAACATCTACTCCCACATCAGCGGCATCGACATCGTGCGCGCCCCAAACGCCCAAGGCGAGGGCGAGTACTACGTCTTGGAAGACAACCTGCGCGTACCCAGCGGCGTCAGTTACATGCTGGAAGACCGCAAGATGATGATGCGGCTGTTCCCTGAGCTGTTCAGCCAAAACCGCGTGGCGCCAGTTGCCCATTACCCTGACTTGTTGCTCGAAACCCTGCGCCAAATGGCACCGCCCGCTACGGCCGATCCGACCGTGGTCGTACTGACCCCTGGCATGTACAACTCGGCTTATTTTGAACACGCGTTTTTGGCTCAGCAAATGGGCGTCGAGTTGGTCGAAGGCCAAGACCTGTTTGTCAAAGATAACTTTGTGTATATGCGCACCACGCGCGGTCCCAAGCGCGTCGACGTGATCTATCGCCGTGTCGATGACGACTACCTGGACCCACTGGCCTTCCAGCCCAAGTCAACTTTGGGTTGTGCCGGTCTGCTGAACGTGTACCGCAGCGGCAATGTGTCGTTGTGCAATGCGATTGGCACGGGCGTGGCTGACGACAAGTCGATCTACCCGTATGTGCCGAAGATGATCGAGTTTTACCTGGGTGAAAAACCGATCCTGAAAAATGTGCCGACCTACATGTGCCGTAACGACGACGACCTGAAATACACCTTGGCCAACCTGAAAGATTTGGTTGTCAAAGAGGTTCACGGTGCCGGCGGTTACGGTATGTTGGTGGGGCCGGCTTCGACGAAAGCTGAAATTGAGGATTTCCGCCGTGCGCTGCTGGCTAATCCGTCGGGCTACATTGCGCAGCCGACGCTCAGCTTGTCGACCTGCCCGACCTACGTGGACAGCGGCATTGCCCCGCGCCACATCGACTTGCGTCCCTTTGTGCTCAGCGGCAAAGAGGTGCAGATGGTGCCGGGCGGCCTGACCCGTGTGGCCCTGAAAGACGGCTCGCTGGTGGTCAATTCGTCGCAAGGTGGCGGCACCAAAGACACCTGGATTTTGGAAGATGTGCCTTTGCCGACCAATGGCTCCTCTGCCATTTCTTCACACTCTCAATCCCAATCTTCGTCGGCTTTGCTGCCACCATTTTCAACCATGGGAGGAAATGTATGACCATGCTTTCCCGCACCGCTGACCATCTTTTTTGGATGTCTCGCTACACCGAGCGCGCCGAGAATACGGCCCGCATGCTCGACGTCAACTACCAGACATCGCTCTTGCCGCAATCGACCGAGGTGGCGCAAGCGGCTTGGCAGGGTCTGCTCAGCATCAGTGAGCTGAAGCCGGCTTACGCGGCCAAATACGACGGCGTCAACATCAACCCGACCGAGGTGATGGACTTCATGGTGCGCGACGAAAAAAATCCGTCGAGTATTATTTCGTGCCTGCAAAATGCCCGTGAAAATGCGCGCGCCGTGCGTGGCTCGTTGACCACCGAAGTTTGGGAAACGCAGAACCAGACTTACCTTGAAGTCATCCGCATGCTCAGGGGGAAGAGTGCTGACTTCAAGCGTGACCCAGCGCAGTTTTTTGAATGGGTCAAGTTCCGCTCACATTTGTCGCGAGGCGTCACGCTGGGCACCATGCTGCAAGACGAAGCTTTTCATTTCTTGCGCATGGGTACTTTTTTGGAGCGCGCCGACAACACAGCCCGCTTGGTGGATGTGAAGTTCCATGCTGTTGAGACCGCCTTGGGCGGGGTCAACGAGAAAGAGCAGGAATTTGACTTCTATCACTGGAGCGCGATTTTGCGCAGCGTCTCTGGCTTTGAGGTGTATCGCAAGGTTTACCGCGACGTCATCAAGCCCGAACTTGTCGCCGAATTGTTGATTTTGCGGCCCGACATGCCGCGCTCATTGTTGGGGTGCCTGAACGAAGTCATGAGCAATCTTGCCATGGTGACGAGTGACCCGCACAGCGAAACCCTGCGCCGTGCGGGCAAGCTGCGCGCAGACTTGCAATACTCACGGATTGACGAAATTCTAGCAACCGGCTTGCATGCCTTTTTGACCCAGTTCTTGGACCGGGTCAACGAGATTGGTGCCAACATCAGCCGGGAGTTCCTGGTTCCGAGCACCCACTGAAAGCTGTTCTACCAGCGCTGGACTTGCTGTTAAGGTCTCGGGCATGAAGTTGCACGTCAAGCACACCACGGACTACCGTTACAGCGAACCGCTGCTCTACGCCCTGCAAACTCTGTGGCTGACGCCGCAGAGTGGGCCCGCACAAACGGTAGATTTTTGGAGTTTGGGCGCGCCCGAAAAGCTCTTTCCCCAGCACGATGCCTACGGCAACAGCATTCACTCGTACACCTTCGTCGGGAAAGTGACAGACGACGTGCGCTGGAGTTTGGTCAATGCGGCGGGGCAGGTTGACACGCTGGGTGTGGCCGAGTTTGTCGATGCACCCAGCGTGCCGCACCCGAGTTTCTTTTTGCGCCCGACGCACTTGGCCGCTCCGCATGCGGTGTTAGCCGAATTTGGCCGGCGTTTTGTTGCGCCCGCTGCCTCCAATGGAAAAGCTGATCTGGCGAGCCTGCTGGCTTTGAGTCAAGCCATTGCCGATGTAGTGCGCTACCAAAAAAACAGCACCAACGTCAGCACCACAGCGCTGCAAGCCTTTCAGGCTGGCGCGGGTGTTTGCCAAGACCAAGCGCATGTGATGGTGGCCGTGTGCCGCAGCTTAGGCCTTCCGGCGCGGTACGTGAGCGGCTACTTTTACGCTGCCAACGAACCCGACTTGGCCAGCCACGCCTGGGCTGATGTGTGCATCGACGTTGCCCAGCGGCGCTGGGTCAGCATTGACATCACGCACAGCTGCCTGATAGACCAGCGTCACGTGCGCTTGGCCATGGGCACAGACTACGACGCCTGCCCGCCGATCAAAGGCGTGCGCCAAGGCGGTGGCGAAGAGTCGATGACGGTGAGCATCACGATTGAGCCGGTTTAATTTCGGCTGTAAATTGATGGATGGTTTTGTACATCGTGAAAGTTGAGGTTTCGCATGCATCGTACCCAAATTTATCTTCAGGGTGAGCTTTACGAAAGTTTGAAAGTCCGCTCGCGCAGCGTCGGAGTTAGCATTTCTGAGCTCATTCGCCGCACACTGGAAAAAGACATTCAGAAAGACCCAGTGGCCGATGCACGTGCCTATTTTCAGCGACTGAAACCGCTTGAGAGTTTTGCTGCCGTTGATTCTGACGACTATGTGCGCGCCATCCGTCTGAAAAGCTGCATTTTGAGAACTGGTGAGGACGCATGACCCCCTAGCGAGTGGTGCTTGACACCAACATCGTGATCGATCGGCTGAAAAAAGTGCCGTTGGTGGTTGATCGCTTTCTGGCGCTCATCGAAGCGAAAACCCAGTTTTTGATTTGCCCCCTGTGGTGGCCGAGGTGTATGCCGGTGACTTCAAACGCGAGCACAAAGACGTTGAGGCACTTGTTGATTTGTGCCAACGCATCGACATGGACATGGATACAGGGCGCGTGGCGGGCTTGTCTGCCAATTAATATATCAAGGCTTATCTAGGGATTTCAATGGGAGACTACGTGCTGGCCGCGACGGCGCGCGCGCAGCGCTGCCCACTGTGGACGCACAACCACAATCACTACCCGATGGACGATATTGAATTGTTTGGCGGTTGAGTGCTGCAACATTGCCGATGACTTAGACGAACTTCTCGCGCGCTCTTAGGGCTGATTAACGCTAGCAGCGCGCCATCCAACGCTCAAGCGACTGCGCCACCGCCTCAGGCTGTTCCATGGGGGCCATGTGACCTGCATCTTCAATCACGTCAAGGTCGGCCGCAGGCGCCAAGGCCTGCATGGCTTGGTGTTGGGTTACCGGGGACCAAGTGTCTTGCCGGCCGCACATGAGCAGTGTGGGCACCTTGATAGCACGCAATACATCGCTGCCATCCGGTCTGCCCAGCAGGGACTTGATTTGGCACGCAAAAATGTCTGCGGTCTTGCGCTCAAACATCAAAATGATGCGCTCTATCAATTCCTCGTCTTGCAGGCGAGCATGGTGCACCATGCCCTTCACCCATTCGCGCGCCATGACACCAACGCCTTGCTCGCGCGCCACCTTCAACAAGGCAAAGCGTTTGCGTGACTCTTCCTCGCCGGCAGCGCCAGCGGCTTTAGGTAGAAAGCCCGTGTCCAACAACGCGACGCCACAGATGCGCTCCGGTGCCTGCCGGAGGGCTTCGAGCACCACACGAGCGCCCATCGAGTGACCCGCCAGCAGCATTTGAGGTGGAGCGGAATCCAACATTTGGCGTGCCATTTGCGCCAGTGAATCAGCCGAGCCATGGTCCACCACAGTAAAAGTGCTTTGCTTGCTTAGCCTCGGCAACAGCGGCTCCCACACCGCGTGGTCACACATCAGGCCCGGCACCAATAACAGCGGTAAATTAGTCATCGGGTGGTCACGTCTCAACGAGATTTACCAATGTCTTTGACGTCGGTTACCGTTTCAATTTCCCGATTCCACAACTGACCGCCGATCTTTTCCACGCGGCGAACGTACACGTTTTGGACGACGTCACGTGTCCGTGCATCGATGTACATCGGGCCGCGCGGACTTTCGAAGACTTGGCCTTTCATGGCGTTCAGCAATGTCTCACCGCCAACGCCTTTGCTTGCTTTTGCCGCCTCGTAGATGACGCGCATGCCGTCATAGGCGCCGACGGCCATGAAGTTAGGGCGCGAGCCACTGTTGGCTTTTGCAAAGTCGTCTACAAATTTTTTGTTGAGCGCTGAGTTGTGTGCTGCCGAATAGTGGTGCGCAGTCACCACACCGATTGCGACATCGCCCATCTCGTTGATGATGTTGTCATCGGTGACGCTGCCTTCGGCAATCAGGCGGATGCCGGCTTTGTCCAGTCCACGTTCTGCAAACTGTTTCATCAGCGCTGACCCAACGCCCGCAGGCACGAAGGCAAACAGCGCGTCGGGCTTGGCGTCACGGACCCTTTGCAGAAAGGGTGCAAAGTCAGGGTTGCGCAGGGGCACACGCAGCGTCTCCACGACCTGCCCGCCGTTGGCGATAAAGCGCTGGTTGAAATATTTCTCTGAGTCCACCCCTGGTGCGTAGTCGGTCACCAGACTGACGACTTTTTTGACATTGTTTTTAGTGGCCCATTCCGCCAGCGTGGTCACCACTTGCGGAACGGTGAAGCTGGTCCGCACGATGAAGGGCGACGCTTCTGTGATGGTCGAAGTCGCAGCCGCCATCACCACCATGGGGGTTTTGGATTGCGTCGCCAATGGTGCCGTTGCAAAGGCCAACGGGGTCAGGCCAAAACCAGCCAGCACCTGCACTTTGTCGTTGATCAAGAGTTCCTGGGCCAGGCGCTTGGTGGCGTCGGGCATGCCCGTGTCGTCCTTGACGATGAGCACAACTTTTTTCCCCGCAACCGTGTCACCGTGCTGCGCAATATAGAGGCGTGCGGCAGATTCAAGTTGCATACCCGTCGATGCAAAGGGGCCTGTCAGCGGAAGAATCAGGCCAATCTTGAACGTGTTGTCTTGGGCTTGGACAAGCCCAGCGATGCCAGCAAGGCTTATGCCCGCCGCAATGAGTAATGAGCGTTTGAACATGGGTTGTCTCCTGTGGGGCTGGATGGTGCGATGCACCTCATTTTTATATATTGCTGATTGAGCGGAGACAACTGTACCGTTTTTTTAAGGTGTTTTATCAGGGTAAAGTCGGCCCACTGCTCGAAGACAGAAGGCGATTTCGCCACGCATCAACACATCGACTTATGAAAATTGATTTGCGCCTGACCTTTCACTACGGGTTGACCATCTTCCTGAGTGCTTTTTTGCTGTTCCAGGTGCAGCCCTTGATTGGCAAGATGATCTTGCCTTGGTTCGGTGGTTCCGCAGCCGTTTGGACAACGTGTATGTTGTTTTTTCAATCGGTCTTGCTGTTGGGTTATTTGTACGCCCACTGGGTGGTGCATTACTTGAGTCCGTCGCGCCAAAGTCTGGTGCACGGTAGCTTGCTGTTGATCAGTTTGCTGCTCATCCCCATCAGCCCCAGTTTGGGTTGGAAGCCTTTGGGGGCAGAGAACCCGACCTTGCGCATCCTTGGCTTGCTGACCGTGTCCATCGGTTTACCTTACTTCGTGTTGTCCACCACGGGCCCACTGCTCCAAGCTTGGTTTGCTCGGGAGCGTTCGGGGGTGGTTCCCTATCGTTTATTTGCCTTGTCCAACTTCGGTTCTATGCTGGCCTTGCTGGCGTACCCGGTGGCGGTAGAACCGATTTTCCCGACCCTTTGGCAGTCGTATTTATGGTCTGGTTTGTATGCCTGCTTTGTCGCTGCTTGCGCGCTCTTGGCTTGGCGTGGGCGCAACGGTGTTCCTATCGTTCAGCCAGCCCAGCAAGAAGGTCCGGCACCGCGTTGGAGTGACAAAGTGTTGTGGGCCGCCTTGGCGGCATGCCCGTCTATTTTGATGGTGGCAGACACCAGCTTCCTCACCACCAACATTGCACCCATTCCCATGATTTGGGTGGCGCCTTTGGCCTTGTATCTGCTGTCGTTCATCTTGAGTTTTGAGCGCAGCGGTTGGTACCAACGCAAAGTCTTTCTCCCCTTTCTGGTGCTCGGGTTGGGCGCATTGGCGTACTTACCTACCTTGGGGATTGACGGGCTGCCTCTCGCTGTTTCAATGGGCATCAACCTGACGGCATTCTTTGCCGCATGCATGGTGTGCCATGGTGAACTCGCTCGCCTGCAGCCGCACCCGAGCCATCTGACGGGCTACTACTTGATGCTGGCTGTCGGTGGCGTCGTGGGTGGATTTTTTGTCGGCGTCATCGCGCCTTATTGGTTCAACAGCCACTACGAGTTGTCGATGGGTATTGTGTTGACCGGACTTGTCGCTGCCCTAGCGATTATTCCAAGGATGGTGTTTTCGCGTCCACTGTGGCGCTGGGCAACTATTGGTTTTTCGACGTTGGCTCTGCTGGCGTTGGCCTCGATTCGCGTTGTCGACCACCTGGCCGAGATCAGCGGTGCGGACGTGACCGTGCGTAATTTTTACGGCACCTTGCAAGTCTTCAACAACGTCGAGGATTCGTTCCGCACGATGTACCACGGACAGATCATCCATGGTCGGCAAAACACGGCGCCAGACAAGCTGGATCTGCCCACGACTTATTACAGCCTTGAAGGTGGCGCTGGCAAAGCCCTGCAGATCAAAGCTGAACAGGGACCACTTCGTGTTGGGGTCATCGGTCTTGGCGTTGGCACGCTGGTGAGCTACGGCCGTCAGGGCGATTACTTCAGGTTCTATGAGATTGACCCGCTGGTGGTGGACATTGCGCACCAGAATTTCAGCTTTCTCTCGCGCACAGCAGCACAAACCGACATTGTTCTAGGTGACGCCCGCTTGCAGTTGGAGCGGGAGCCTGACCAGCGGTTCTACGTGTTGGTGGTCGATGCGTTTTCGGGCGACTCCGTGCCGATTCATCTGCTGACAGTGGAGGCCTTTGCCCAGTACTTCAGGCATCTCAAGCCCGATGGCACGTTAGCGGTTCACATCACCAATCGGTTCTTAGACCTGCGGCCGGTCGTCAAGACGGCGGCTGACCATTTTAAAAAGGACGTTCGTTTGGTGGAGTCAGAAAACATCCCTGATAAATTGGTGTTCGCCTCTCGATGGGCTCTCATTAGCAGCGACGCCGCTTTCTTCAAGGATTCCAGGCTTATCAGCGCCACGATGATGACCAAACCGACCGGTTTCAAAATTTGGAAAGATGACTACAGCAGCATCTTTTCTATTTTGAAATAGCCAGCCGGCTGAGAAATCCGTTTACCAATGACGTCCACGCCCAGCCAGTTGACCGCTCAAAAAATCAACCAGCGACCGGACCTTGGCTGAGACATGTTTGCGGGTCGGGTAGACGACGTAAATCCCCAGTTCGAGGGACCGATAGTCGGGCATCAACTCGACCAACGTACCCTCGGCCAAGTCTTTCCCTACCAAAAAAGTCGGTTGCAAGATCAGCCCCTGATTCTCCAACGCAGCCACACGGCAGGTGTCACCACTGTTCGTGTGCATCGTCGGTTTGGTGTGGACGCTGACCTCGCCTTTGGGGCCGGTGAAGAGCCATTCGTCTTTGGTCGACCAGTAGCTGTACGAGATCACGGCGTGTTCGACCAATTCTCTTGGATGCAGCGGTGTGCCGTGTTTTTTCAAGTAGGCCGGGGAGGCACATAAAACCATTCGCGTCTTCGTCAGTAGCTTGCTGACCAAGGTGGAATTTTCCAGCTTGGCAATACGGATGGCCACGTCGTAGCCTTCCTCAAGCAGATCAACCACGCGGTCTGAAAGAGTGATGTCTAGCGTGACCTTGGGGTTCTCCGCCATGAAGGTCGCCCACAGCGGGGCTAAATGCAAGATGCCAAATGTGAGCGGTGCGTTGACTCGCAGCAAGCCTGTTGCTGCTTCGCTACGGGAGGTGATTTCAGCCTCTGCGTCCTCAAGCGCTTCCAGCAACTCTTTGCTGCGAGCGTGAAAAACCTGGCCCTCTTCAGTCAAAGACAGTCTGCGCGTGGTTCGGTGTAGCAAGCGCACGCCGAGTCGGGTTTCCATGCCGACCACATAGCGGGACACCGCCGCCTTCGACATGTTCAGCGCCTCGGCCGCTTTGACAAAGCTGCCCGTTTCAACCACTGCATTGAAGGTTTGCATCTCTAAAAAACGGTCCATTGTTCCTCCGGGTAAAACAATAAATATCAATTTATGGTGTTTATCATAATTATTGAATCCAATAAAGTACAACCCATGCCTCGACAGCAAACCGCTGCAAGGAGGCGATGACTGCACATTCGCAGCCGAAACTTCAGGAAATCAACATGTCTAAATCCATTCAAAACACCTCGCAAATTGAAAACGCCTTGTCCATGCTGGGACGCTTGCTGTTTGTCGCTCTGTTTCTGCCTGCCGGCATTGGCAAACTTACCGGTTTTGCCGGCACCGTGGGTTACATCTCGTCAGTGGGTTTGCCGCTGCCAGCCGTGGGTGCCGCTCTGGCCATGGTGGTTGAAATCGTCGGTGGTGTGGCCTTGCTCGCGGGTTTTGGAACACGCATTGCGGCCGTTGTGTTGGCGGTGTTCACCTTGGTGGCCAGTTTCTTTTTCCATAACTACTGGGGCGTGCCGGCAGACCAAGCCTTCGTGCAACAGCTTTTGTTTTTCAAGAATATCGCCGTGGTGGGTGGTTTGCTCACACTGGCGGCGCATGGTGCAGGCGGCTGGAGCCTTGACGCCCGAAATCAAGACTGATTGATCAAGCGCACTTAAAACGAGCCGTCATGACTTTCAAAACAAAAGCCCCTGTGTTGTTCATCTCCCATGGCGCACCGACATTCGCCTTGGAGCCCAGTCAGTTGGGGCCTCAACTCAACGCGCTAGGGCAGACGTTGGCCCACATTCGGGCGGTGTTGGTGGTGTCGCCGCATTGGCAAACACGGGGTGTTAAGGTGTCGACTGCATCGGTGCCTGAAACGGTTCATGACTTTGGAGGCTTTCCAGCTGCACTTTTTAAACTTCAATATCCTGCAGCAGGCGCCCCCGAGTTGGCCCGCGAAGTGGGTGAGTTGCTGGCGCAATCTGGCTGGCCCGTCGGGACGGATGAGCGCCGCGGTCTGGACCATGGCGCTTGGGTACCGCTCATGCATCTTTTTCCCAATGCCAATGTTCCGGTTTTTCAGGTCTCCATGCCGCATGATTTGACGACGGCTTCAGCTTTTCAATTGGGTCAGGTATTGGCACCGATGCGTGACCAAGGTGTCTTGATACTGGGGTCTGGCAGCATGACGCACAACCTGTACGAATTCAGGGAATTGGCAAGCAAGCCGGAAGCCTATGTGGTGGAGTTCACGAAGTGGGTGCGGCAAACGGTTCAGTCGAAAGATGCGTCAAGGTTGATGGACTACCGTCGCTTGGCGCCGCATGCGCTGCGCGCTCACCCGACTGAAGAACATTTCTTGCCATTGTTGTTGGCCATGGGTGCCAGCGCCAACGATGAAACAGTCGAGGTCTTGAACGGCGGTATTGACCATTGCGTGTTGTCGATGGAGTCCTATGCGTGGGGCACTTCACACACTGTGGTTTGACATAAAACGCTAGGGCAAGCTGAGCTTCACGGCGTTTCCCAACTCAATCACCGCCATGGCGTAGTAGCTGCTCCAGTTGTAGCGGGTGATGGCGTAAAAGTTCTCAGTGCCAGCGACATAACTGGCAGGGTCCGGCCCGTTGAGCAGTTCAACCAGCGCCAAGGGCCCCTTGTGTTGTAGCGCTGCGCCTTCCAGCACCGCGCCTTTGGCGGTGAAGCTGGCGACGCTGAAGGTTGGCAAAATATCGGGCGCCATCAGGCCGTCAAGATCGAGTTTGGCAGCGTCAAAACTCACCGGGTAGTGCGTCGGCATGCCGGGCTTCCAGTCGAAGGCTTTGAAGTAGCTGGCGACGGAGCCGATAACGTCGGCGGGGCTGTTCCACAGGTCGATCTTGCCGTCGCCGTCAAAGTCCACCGCAAAACGAACCCAGCTGGACGGCATGAACTGCGGCATGCCCATGGCCCCGGCGTAGCTGCCCAGTGGCAGCATTGGGTCGGCACCCAAGCGGCTTTGCAGGCTCAGAAATTGTTCTATCTCACCTTTGAAAAATGCAGCGCGTTCAGCTGCCCGAGGGTGGGAGGCTGGAAAGTCAAAAGCCAGGGTGGTGAGTGCATCGATGACGCGAAAGCTGCCGGTGTTGCGACCATAAATGGATTCGACGCCGATGATGCCGACGATGATCTCGCTTGGTACGCCGTACTCTTTTTCAGCCCGAGCCAGTGTGGCTTGGTTGTCTTTCCAGAATTTCACGCCAGCGTCAATGCGGGTGGCGTCCATAAAGCGGTTCCGATACGCCGCCCAGTTTTTCACAAAAGGCTGGGTCGGTGGCTGCATTAGCCGCACCACAGCTGGCACCAGCGCGGCTTGCCCCATGGCTCTGCGCACCCACTGAGGATTCAGGTTGCGCCGTGCGGCGAGCTCGTCAGCAAAACGCATGACCTCGGGTCGTGTGGAATAAGCTGGACCCGCCGCAGTGGCAGGGCGCGTCTTGCCGGGTTTTTTGTGCTTGGTGGCGTGGGAATGTTTGGCGGGTTTCGCTTTCTGCTGGTGGGCCTCAGCCGTCACCGACTGGGTAATCACAGCTTCGGTCTGGCCAGCGTTTTCTGCAGCATGTACGGGAAGCAGCGTCCCTAAGAGCGCCATGGCACATGCACCGCTGTGATGGCGCAGGCGAAGCCTGAACGCGTGAGCCGTTTGGGTTGCTAGCTGAAAAGCGGTGAGGTGAGTCAAAAAGTGGTCCTGCTGAAGAGGGATTGGTTTACAAGCAGCGGCATGCTTGCGGGTCAATTTTAGGCATCTCCGGGGCGCTTCTCGCTGTCTGAGAGAGAAGCCTTCAGAGTCGCCCATCTCAACGATTCAAGCTAAACCCCGTGGTAAGCTAATTTGCTAAAAAGTGCTTTGTTCCCCACCACTTGACCACAGAATCTGATGAACAAAACTGGCTATTTCACCCATGCCGACTGCCGTAAACACGAGATGGGCGCAGGTCATCCGGAATGTCCCGAACGGCTTGACGCTATTGAAGATCGACTGTTGATGACCGGCGTTGCTGATGTGCTGGACCGGCGAGAGGCACCGTTGGCGCCGCTGTCAGATATTGAGCTAGCGCACGACCGCATGCTGGTGGCGGCACTGCACGGCCTGTCGACTCAACTCGCAGACGACATCAACGCGGGGGGGCCTTCTTATGCGCAGCTAGACCCTGACACCGCCATGAATGTGCACACTTGGAACGCTGTGCTGCGTGCTGCCGGTGCCACATTGGCGGCCACTGATGCTGTGATGGCGGGTGAGATTGAGAATGCTTTTTGCGCTGTGCGTCCACCCGGCCACCATGCTTGCCGCAGCAAATCGATGGGTTTTTGTTTCATCAACAGTGTGGCCGTGGCGGCTAAATATGCGCTGCAGCGTCACGGCCTTGAGCGTGTCGCCATTGTTGACTTTGATGTCCATCACGGCAACGGCACCGAAGACATCATCACGGGTGATGAGCGGATTTTGATGGTGAGCTTTTTTCAGCACCCGCTGTACCCCAATAGTGGCGCTGACAGCGATGCACCGAACCTGCTGAATCTGCCGATTCCGCCCTACACCAAGGGCCCGAAAATTCGTGAGTTGATCGATTTAACCTGGCTGCCTCGGCTGGAAGAATTCAAGCCGCAGATGATTTTCATCAGCGCTGGTTTTGACGCACACCGCGATGACGACTTGGGTCAGTTGGGCTTGGTGGAACAAGATTACGCTTGGATCACGCAGCGCATCAAGGATGTGGCAAAGCGCCATTCAAAGGGGCGCATCGTGTCTTCCCTGGAAGGCGGCTACAACCTTAGTGCGCTGGCTCGCAGCGTTGAAGCGCATGTTCGGGTCTTGGCTGACCTTTGATATTTTTAGGAACATTCAATGGCCGATGCTGGAACTACTGTCGTGACCTCGATGATCCACATGGAGAAACTCGAAGCCTGGTTTAGCGCGCTGGCCCAGCAGGCGGCCTTGATTGAATTCGTGGTGCTGGCAGCTTGCATGGGCCTGGCTTGGTTGTTGACTTATCTGGTTCGCCACGCCACGGGCATCACAGACAAACGATCCATTCTTTTTGGCCGAAAAATTCTGGACGGCGTGATGTTTCCCTTGGTACTGTTGTGCCTGGGTTACGCCGCTCGAGCGATGCTGGCGGCCTCTCTGCCTATCACTGTTTTCACGGTGGCCATGCCGGTGTTGGTGGCGCTGGTGGTCATTCGTCTCGGCGTCAAGGTGTTGCAAGTTGCCTTCAAAGAGGCGCCGCTGGTGCGCGCCCTTGAGCGCACGATTTCCTGGCTTGTTTGGCTCGGCTTGGTGCTTTGGATCAGTGGCTTGTTACCGCTGATGCTGGCCGAACTTGACACTATCCACTGGCGTGTCGGCGCGACCACCCTGTCGGTGCGTACGCTCATTGAAGGCACGCTGACGGCGGGTGCTGTGCTGATTGTGGCGTTGTGGATTTCGTCGGCGATTGAAACGCGTCTGTTGCGGTCTGCGGTGGGCAATGACCTGTCATTGCGCAAGGCCGTCAGTAACGCGACACGGGCCTTGCTGGTTTTCGTCGGCTTGCTGGTGGCGCTGTCCGCGGTGGGCATCGACCTGACAGCGTTGTCTGTGTTGGGTGGGGCGATTGGTGTGGGTATTGGTTTTGGTCTGCAGAAATTGGCCGCCAGCTATGTCAGCGGCTTCGTGATACTGGCGGAGCACAGCGTGCGCATTGGCGACATGGTTCGGGTCGACGGCTTTGAGGGGCGCATCACCGACATCAATGCACGCTACACCGTGGTGCGGGCGCTGACAGGTCGTGAGTCTATCGTCCCGAACGAAATATTCATCAGCAGTCGGATTGAAAACCTGTCGTTGGCTGACAGCCGGGTGATGCTCTCGACGGTGGTCTCTGTGGGCTACGAGAGTGATGTTGACTTGGTCTTGCGCCTGCTGAGCGAAGCTGCGTCAAGCCAAACACGCGTGCTCAAAGATCCGGATCCCGTGCCGTCGGTGAATATGACCAATTTTGGCGTGGACGGGCTGGAGTTCACGGTTAACTTCTGGGTTGTCGACCCGGAAAATGGCCAGCAGAACATTCGTTCTCTGGTCAATATGGCGATTCTTAAGTCGCTGCGCGACCATGGCGTTCAGATTCCTTACCCCCAGCGGGTGGTGCATCTTCATGGCGCCGTTGCGCCAGCCGCCGCTGGCCGAATAGAATGATTAGCTTACGTTAACGTCAACTCAATATGTCTGGAGATTTCCGATGAAGGTTTTGGTACCCGTCAAACGCGTGGTGGATTACAACGTCAAGGTACGCGTCAAGTCAGACGGCACAGGTGTGGACATCGCGAATGTCAAGATGAGCATGAACCCCTTCGACGAAATCGCTGTTGAAGAAGCCACCCGCCTGAAAGAAAAAGGCGCTGTGACCGAAGTTATCGCCGTAAGCTGCGGCGTCACGCAATGCCAGGAAACCCTGCGCACAGCCATGGCCATTGGCGCCGACCGTGCCATTTTGGTTGACACCACCGAAGAGTTGCAGCCGCTGGCCGTTGCCAAACTGCTCAAGGCCTTGGTCGAAAAAGAGCAGCCACAGTTGGTGATTTTGGGCAAGCAAGCCATTGACGACGACTGCAACCAAACCGGCCAGATGCTCGCCGCTTTACTGGGCTGGCCACAGGCTACCTTCGCGTCCAAAGTTGACGTGGCGGATGGCAAGGTGACGGTCAGTCGCGAAGTGGATGGCGGTTCTGAAACCCTGGTGCTCACGCTGCCAGCCATCATCACCACCGATTTGCGCTTGAATGAGCCGCGCTATGTGACGCTGCCGAACATCATGAAGGCGAAGAAAAAGCAGATGGACACGTTCAAGCCAGAAGACTTGGGTGTGGACGTCAAGCCGCGTATCAAAACCCTCAAAGTCAGCGAGCCGCCGAAGCGCAGCGCTGGTGTCAAAGTCGCCGACGTGGCTGCACTCGTCGATAAACTCAAAAACGAAGCGAAGGTGATCTGACATGACTTCTTTGGTAATTGCTGAACACGACAACGCGAGCATCAAGCCCGCTACCCTGAACACTGTTGCCGCAGCCGCCAAGTGCGGTGGCGACGTGCATGTGCTGGTGGCTGGCTTTAACGCCGCTGCCGCTGCGCAAGCCGCCAGCCAGATCGCTGGTGTGGCTAAAGTGATTCACGTCGATGGCGCTCACTTTGAACACGGCTTGGCTGAGAACATGGCCGCGCAAGTGGTCGCTTTGGCTCCGTCGTATTCACACATCTTGTTCCCGTCGACGGCCTCGGGCAAGAACATCGCGCCGCGCGTGGCTGCCACGTTGGATGTTGGTCAGATTTCCGATATCACCCAAGTCGACAGTGCTGATACGTTTGAGCGTCCGATCTATGCGGGTAATGCCATCGCCACGGTTCAAAGCCTAGATGCCGTCAAAGTCATCACTGTGCGTACCACCGGTTTTGACCCGGCTGCAGCCACTGGCGGCTCTGCTGCTGTGGAGGTTGTGACGGGCTTGGCTGACAGCGGTAAGTCGACTTTCATGGGCAGCGAAATCGCCAAGAGCGACCGCCCTGAATTGACGGCAGCCAAGATCATCGTCAGCGGCGGAAGGGCACTCGGCAGTGCTGAAAAGTTTGACGAAGTCATGACGCCGCTGGCCGACAAGCTCGGCGCTGCACTGGGTGCTTCGCGCGCTGCGGTGGACGCAGGCTACGCGCCGAACGATTGGCAAGTTGGCCAAACAGGCAAGATCGTGGCACCGCAGCTGTACATCGCGGCTGGCATTTCAGGGGCGATTCAGCACTTGGCTGGTATGAAAGACAGCAAGGTCATAGTGGCGATCAACAAGGACGGCGAGGCACCGATTTTTAGCGTGGCTGATTACGGACTTGAAGCCGACCTGTTCGTGGCCGTGCCGGAACTGACGGCCGCACTTTAAAAGTGTGCCGGTGAAAAAAGCATCCCTCGGGGTGCTTTTTTTTCATTCAATTTATATGTGATTCTTCTGGAGACTCGTCATGAGCTACACCGCACCCGTCAAAGACATGTTGTTCAACATCCAGCATTTGGCTGGGATTGACGAGCTGGCCAAGTTGCCAGCTTTCGCAGATGCTGGTTTTGAGACGGCGCAGGCGGTACTGGAGGAGTCAGCCAAGTTCAGCGAGGGCGTGCTAGCGCCGCTGAACTGGGAGGGCGACAAGCACCCGTCAAGTTGGCATCAAGGCGAGGTCACGACCACGTCGGGTTTCAAGGAGGCCTTTAAGCAGTACGTTGAAGGTGGCTGGCAAGGCTTGCAGCACCCACTTGATTTTGGTGGGCAAGGTTTGCCCAAAATCATCGGTTCCGCTTGCAGTGAAATGCTCAATTCTGCGAATATGAGTTTTGCCTTGTGCCCGATGCTGACCGACGGCGCCATTGAAGCGCTGCTGACCGCTGGCTCTGACGAACTCAACGCCACCTACCTTGAAAAAATGGTCAGCGGTCAATGGACCGGCACCATGAACCTGACTGAGCCGCAAGCGGGCTCTGACCTGGCGGCCGTGCGTAGCCGCGCCGAGCCACAGCCTGACGGCACGTACAAGGTGTTTGGCACCAAGATTTACATCACCTACGGTGAGCACGACATGGCCGAGAACATCGTTCATTTGGTGTTGGCCCGCGTCACGGGCGCCCCCGAAGGTGTCAAGGGTATCAGCCTGTTTGTGGTGCCGAAATTCATGGCCAAGGCCGACGGCTCGCTGGGTGAGCGCAACGACGTGCATTGCGTCAGTATCGAGCACAAACTCGGCATCAAGGCCAGCCCGACGGCGGTGCTGCAGTATGGCGACCATGGCGGCGCTGTGGGCTACTTGGTGGGTCAAGAAAATCGCGGCCTTGAGTACATGTTTATCATGATGAATTCTGCCCGTTTTGCGGTCGGTGTACAGGGCATCGCCATGGCTGAACGCGCCACCCAAAAGGCCGTGCAGTTTGCCAAAGACCGCGTTCAAAGCCGGCCCGTTGATGGCTCTTTGCCCAGCAGCGGGCCGATCATTCACCACCCGGATGTGAAGCGCATGCTGATGACCATGCGCGCGTACACCGAGGGCTGCCGCGCCATGGCCACGGTGGCGGCAGCGGCTTATGACGCGTCGCATCACCACCACGATGCCGAGGTGAAAAAACAGAACTTGGCGTTTTACGAGTTCATGGTGCCGCTGATCAAAGGCTTCAGCACCGAGATGAGCCTGGACGTTACTTCTCTGGGCGTGCAGGTGCACGGCGGCATGGGTTACATCGAAGAAACCGGAGCGGCGCAGTACTTCCGCGATGCGCGGATTCTGACCATTTATGAAGGCACCACCGCGATCCAGGCGAATGATTTGGTGGGCCGGAAAACTGCCCGTGACGGTGGCCAGACGGCCAAGGCCATTGCTGCGCAAATTGAGATCGCCGAGTCACAGTTGCGCCAGCAGGGCGGATCCAACGCATTGGTCATGGCGAAGCGTTTGCAAGCCGGTCGGTTGGCCTTGCTCGACGTCGTCAACTTCGTCGCCAGCCACACCAAGACATCACCCAATGCGGTCTTTGCCGGCAGCGTGCCTTACCTCATGCTGGCAGGCAACGTGATGGCTGGCTGGCAAATGGCCCGCGCCTTGTTGGCGGCAGAACAGGCCTTGGCCACGGGCAACTGTGGCGCATTCGGCGCTGAGTTCATGTATGCCAAGATCACCACGGCGCGTTTTTACGCGGACCACCTGCTGACCAAAGCACCTGGACTGCGCGACAGCATTGTGGAAGGCGCTGACAGCGTCACGGCGCTGGCGCTCGACGCTTTTTAAGCTGATACCATGTCAAGACTTCCCGGTGCCTTGAGTCGTCTGCCACTGCCGATCATCGGCTCGCCCTTGTTCCTCATCAGCAACCCCAAGCTGGTGATAGCGCAATGCATTGCCGGAGTGGTTGGTGCCATGCCGGCACTGAACGCGAGGCCCGCTTCGCAGTTGGACGATTGGCTCGCTCAAATCACGGAAACGTTGGCAGCGCATAACCGTGCCCATCCTGACCGGCCGGCTGCACCTTTCGCCATCAACCAGATCGTCCACAAGTCAAATGAGCGGCTAGAGAGTGACATGGAAATGTGCGTGAAGCACCGGGTGCCGATTTACATCACCTCGCTAGGCGCACGTGAAGACGTCTACGCTGCGGCGCACAGCTACGGCGCTGTGGTGCTGCACGACGTGATCAACAACAGGTTTGCCCACAAAGCGATAGAGAAGGGTGCCGATGGTTTGGTCGCCGTGGCCGCTGGTGCCGGTGGCCATGCGGGCGTCAAAAGTCCGTTCGCCTTGGTGCAGGAAATCCGGCAGTGGTTTGACGGCCCGGTGGCACTCTCAGGTGCCATCTCCACCGGCTCCGCGGTGCTGGCTGCACAAGCCATGGGCGCTGACTTCGCGTACATCGGCTCGGCCTTCATCGCCACGGAAGAAGCCCGCGCCGCTGACGACTACAAGCGGGCCATCGTCGACAGCAATTCAGACGACATCGTTTACAGCAACCTGTTCACGGGCGTGCACGGCAACTACCTGGCCGCCTCCATACGTGCCGCCGGCATGGACCCCGAGAACCTGCCAGAGAGCGATCCCAGCAAGATGGACTTTGGTGGCAACCGGACCAAGGCCTGGAAAGACATTTGGGGTTGCGGCCAAGGCATCGGTGTTGTCTCTAAAGTTCAAAGTACGGCTGACTTTGTGGCCCAGTTGAAGCGGGAATATGCAGAGGCGCGAAGGCAACTGCTGGGGTAAGCGGATGGTGCCATGACGCACCTCTACCGGTGCATCAACATGAGAAGGAGGGTGAGATGAGTGAAGTCCGTTATGAAATCCCGACGACTGCAGAGGCGGCAGTGGCCTTGCTGGCCGTAGCCACAGGTACGGCCAAAGTACTGTCAGGAGGGACTGACCTGATCATTCAAATGCGATCCGGACAGCACACGCCTCAGCTGTTGGTCGATGTCAAAAATATCGCTGAGATGACGTCGATTTCTGCTGAAAACGGCGGCTATCTGATCGGTGCTGCGGTTTCTTGTATGAGGCTGACTGAAGATGCTACGTTTGCCAAAACCTGGCCGGGTGTGGTTGATGCCGTCAACCTGATCGGGTCGGTTCAGGTCCGTGGACGCGCAACGATAGGCGGCAATGTATGTAACGCATCTCCCGCTGCGGACAGTGTGCCGGCCATGATGGCCGCCGGTGCGATCGCCCATATCATCGGGCCTGAGGGTCGTCGTGCAGTGCCGGTCGAACAGCTCGCCGCGGGTCCTGGGAAGACGTTGCTGGCTAAAGGCGAGATGGTGACTTCCTTTCTGTTGCCCAAGCGCGCAGCACGATCAGGGGATGCTTACTTGCGCTTCACGCCTCGTTCAGAGATGGATATTGCGGTGGTTGGCGTTGGCATCAACCTGACGCTTGATGAGAGCGGGCTGTGCATACACGCTCGGGTTAGTCTGGGTGCTGTCGCTGCACGTGCGCTGCTGGTGCCAGAAGCGGCCGCCGCGCTGATCGGGACAAAGGTTGATGCCGTTGCACTTGAACGACTGGCCGCAGCGGCCAGTGCGGCCGCCCAACCGATCGACGACAAGCGCGGAACCAAAGCGTTCCGAATCAAGGTCGCAGGCGTGCTGGCCAAGCGCGCGGCACACATTGCGCTCGACAGAGCGATGGGAAAACATTGACATGTCAAAGCACCACATCACAACCACTGTCAACGGCGATGCTCGTGAGTTTCTGTGTGACACCCAGGAGACCTTGCTGACTGTCCTGCGTGACGAATTGGGCATGACCGGCACCAAAGAAGGCTGCGGCACCGGCGATTGTGGTGCCTGCAGCGTGACGCTGGACGGGCGCTTGGTGTGCTCTTGCCTGGTGTTGGGTGTTGAGGCGCAAGGCAAGTCGATTCAAACCATCGAGGGCATGGCCCAAGGTGAACGCCTGCATGTACTGCAACGCAAATTTCTGGAACACGCGGCACTGCAATGCGGCATTTGCACACCTGGGTTTTTGATCGCAGCCCGTGCCTTGCTCGAACGCAACCCTGACCCGAGCGAAGAAGAAGTGCGCTTTTGGTTAGCGGGTAATCTGTGCCGCTGCACGGGCTACAACAAAATCATCGAAGCGGTGTTGGATGCCGCACGCGAGATGCGGGGTACTACACCATGCTGATGCAAACAAACCGTACGGACAAAGTGGCACCACTGATTGGCACCAGCCCGGTTCGGCCGGATGGCGTGCCCAAGGTCACTGGTACAGCCCAATACGGAGCAGATTATTCGCTGCCCGGCATGCTCTGGGCCAGTATCTTGCGTTCGCCACATGCCCATGCGACGATCCGCTCGATTGACTTGTCCAAGGCGCTAGCCCTGCCGGGCGTTAAAAGCGTGATCATCGGCAGCGACCTCCCCGAACAAAAATTTGAATATGTCGGACCGGAACGAGCCGCTGTCAATTACTGGCACATGACGCGTAACGTGCTGGCGCGTGACAAGGTGCTTTACGAAGGCCATGCGCTGGCCGCTGTCGCCGCCACCACAAAGGCTATCGCCGAGCAGGCCTTGCGGCTGATCGAAGTTGATTACGAAGTGCTGCCCCACGTGATCGACGTGGACGAGGCGATGACAGTCGACGCCCCCTTGTTGTTTGCAGACATGATTACACGCGGCGCTGAACCCAACCCAAGCCGTCCCTCCAATATTTCAAAGAGAGTCGAGTTCAAGATCGGGAATCTGGATGCGGGCTTTGCCGCGGCCGATGAAGTTGTCGAGATGAGCTTCAAAACCGCACCCGTGCACCAGGGCTATCTGGAGCCGCATGCTTGCCTTGCGCGTTATGGTGCAGATGGTCAAGCTGAACTGTGGTCGTCGAGCCAAGGGCACTTTTTTGTGCGTCTCTATACGGCCAAGTTACTCGACATGGCGATCGGCAATCTGCTGGTTCATCCGGCCGAAATCGGCGGCGGCTTCGGCGGTAAAACCGTGGTGTATGTCGAGCCGATTGCTTTGGCGCTGTCGAAGAAGACCGGTCATCCCGTCAAGATCATGATGAGCCGTGAAGACGTTTTCAGGGCCACGGGCCCGACCTCCGGCGCGTCCATGACCGTCAAGATCGGCGTCAAAAAAGACGGCATGATGGTGGCGGCCGACGGGTTGTTCAAATTACAAGCCGGCGCTTTTCCAGGTTCGCCCGTCATGAACGCCGCCATCTGCGCCTTTTCTCCGTATGCGATTGAAAACGTGCGCGCGGTCGGTTTTGATGTTGTTAGCAACCGACCAAAAGTCGCGGCTTACCGTGCCCCCGGTTCCCCGATCTCTGCCTTTGCTGTCGAAAGTGTGCTTGACGTCTTGGCGGCCAAAATCGGTATGGACCCCTTGAAACTCAGGCTCAAAAATGCGGTTCAAACTGGCTCGCTGACAGTCCAGGGAACCCAGCACACGCACGATGGTTTTGCTGAGACGATTCAGGTGCTGTTGGATCACCCCGGCTACAGCGCACCACTTGGCAAGAACCAAGGCCGCGGTACGGCGTCGGGCTTTTGGTTCAACGGCGGCGGCGAATCGAGTGCCTCTGTGCACATCAATGAAGACGGGACTGTTTCCTTGGCGACCGGCAGCGTGGACGTTGGTGGTTCACGGGCATCGATGGCCTTGATGGCGGCCGAGACCTTGGGTGTGCCTTACGACAAAGTCCGCTCCATCGTGGCCGACACCGCCTCGATTGGTTACACCCACGTCACCGGGGGGTCACGGGTCACCTTTGCAACCGGTATCGCAGTGGTAGAAGCCTGCCAAAAAACCATCGAGAACCTGCGCTTGCGCGCGGCTTTGATGTGGAAAACAGACATTGACAACGTGATCTGGGAAGACGGCTGTGCCAAGGTTCGTGAATGCGGCGTCGGCGACTTTGAGCCTCTATCGCTCCAAGCCATTGCGTCTAAGCGGGGGCTCACCGGGGGACCTATTGCGGTTGAAGTGTCTGTCAACGCCAGCGGTCAAGCACCGGGGTTGTCAACGCAGTTCTGCGACGTCGAAGTTGACCCCGAAACCGGCGCTGTGAAGATCTTGCGCTTTGTCGCCGCGCAAGACGTCGGGCGCGCCATTCACCGCAGCTATGTTGAAGGTCAGATTCATGGGGGTGTGGTGCAAGGTATTGGCTGGGCGTTGAACGAAGAGTACATCTACAACCAGAAAGGAGGCCTCGCCAATGCAGGCTTCTTGGATTACCGCATGCCAGTGGCGTCAGATTTACCCATGATTGAAGCGGTGCTGGTTGAAGTTTCCAACCCCAATCATCCGTTTGGCGTGAAGGGGGCGGGCGAGGTCAGCATCGTACCGGCGATGGCTGCGATTGCCAATGCGATTGCAGATGCCGTGGGAAGGCGCATGACCGAGCTGCCGATGTCACCGCCCAAAGTGCTGGCAGCTATCGACGCGCCTGTCACACGCTAGCGCCAAGCTGCCTGACTCAGTAAAGCACAACGCCGCGAATCGACTCGCCGCTTTTCATCAGGTCAAAGCCTTTGTTGATGTCTTCCAGTGGCATGGTGTGCGTGATCAGGTCGTCGATGTTGATCTTGCCTTCCATGTACCAGTCGACAATTTTCGGCACGTCGGTGCGGCCGCGTGCCCCGCCAAAGGCGGAGCCTTCCCATTTGCGACCGGTTACCAACTGGAACGGGCGGGTTGAGATTTCAGCGCCGGCTTCGGCCACGCCGATGATGATGCTGCGGCCCCAGCCCTTGTGCGTGCATTCGAGCGCCTGACGCATCACTTTGGTGTTGCCGATGCACTCGAAACTGTAGTCAGCGCCGCCATCGGTCAGTTGCACAATGGCGTCGACCAAATTGCCACCGGCCGCTTCAATGGCTTTTGGGTTCAAGAAGTGCGTCATGCCGAATTTGCGCGCCATGGCTTCACGCTCGGGGTTCAGGTCAACGCCTATGATCTTGTCGGCGCCCACCATCTTGGCACCCTGAATCACGTTCAGGCCAATGCCGCCCAGACCAAAGACCACCACGTTGGCGCCAGCTTCGACCTTGGCCGTAAACAGCACGGCACCAATGCCAGTGGTGACGCCGCAGCCGATGTAGCAGACTTTGTCAAACGGTGCGTCCTTGCGGATTTTGGCCAGCGAGATCTCGGGCGCGACGGTGAAGTTGCTGAAAGTCGATGTGCCCATGTAATGGAAGATCGGCTGGCCGTCCAAGCTGAAGCGGCTGGTGGCGTCGGGCATCAAACCTTTGCCCTGCGTGCTGCGAATTAACTGGCACAAATTGGTCTTGCGCGACAGGCAGTATTTGCACTGGCGGCACTCTGGCGTGTAGAGCGGAATGACATGGTCGCCTTTTTGCAGCGAGGTCACGCCGGGTCCAACGTCGACCACAATGCCAGCGCCTTCATGGCCCAGAATCGCTGGAAAAATGCCTTCCGGATCAGCGCCTGAGAGCGTGTAGTAGTCGGTATGACAAATGCCGGTGGCCTTGATTTCGATCAACACCTCGCCAAATCTTGGTCCGTCAAGATCGACGGTTTCAATGGTCAAGGGTTGGCCTGACTTCCAGGCGACTGCGGCTTTTGTTTTCATGTGATCGGGGGCGGTAAAGGAAAGGAATACGACTATAGGGCAGACCTCCACTCTACGTCGTCAACCCTGACCGATGTAGCGTCCGGTCAGGGTCTTTACCGTGCCTACCGAGCGAGTCGGCAGATCAGGCGCTAAAGAAGTTCTTCAACTTGTCGGCCCAACCTTCTTCGGTGGGCGAATGCTTGGGACCGCCTTTTTTCAGCGACTCTTCCAATTCCTTCAGGAGCTTGCGCTGGTGTTCTGTCAGCTTCACCGGTGTTTCGACAGCGATGTGGCAATACAGATCACCCGGGTAACTGGAGCGAACGCCTTTGATGCCCTTGCCACGCAGGCGGAACTGTTTGCCAGCTTGCGTGCCTTCGGGAATGTCAATGGCCGCTTTGCCCGAGAGTGTCGGTACTTCGATCTCACCACCGAGTGCAGCCCTCGGAAAGCTGATGGGCACAACACAATGCAGGTCGTCACCTTCGCGTTCAAAAATGTCGTGCTTCTTGATGCGAATTTCGATGTACAGATCGCCGGGTGGACCGCCGTTGGTGCCGGGTTCGCCGTTGCCGGTCGAGCGAATGCGCATGCCGTCGTCAATACCGCCTGGAATTTTGACTTCGAGGGTCTTGTTTGTTTTGGTTTTGCCAACGCCGTGGCAAGACACGCAGGGTTCAGGGATGAGTTTGCCAGTGCCTTTGCACTGTGGGCAGTTTTGCTGGACGCTGAAAAAACCTTGGCGCATCTGCACCACGCCATGGCCGTGACAGGTGGTGCAGGTGACGACCTTGGTGCCAGGTTTGGCGCCGCTGCCTTGGCAGGACTTGCAGTCGTCCCAACTTGGGATGCGGATTTGTGCGTCCTTGCCGCTGGCAGCTTCTTCCAGAGTGACTTCCATGGCGTAGCTGAGGTCGCCTCCGCGAAATGCTTGGCGGCCACCGCGTTGCTGGTTGCGACCGCCCATCACGTCGCCAAAAATATCGCCGAAAGCTTCTGCAAAACCACCAAAACCCTCAGGTCCACCACCGCCTCCGCCGCCCCGGTTGGGATCCACCCCGGCATGGCCATACTGGTCATAGGCCGCGCGCTTGTTGGCGTCCGACAGCATCTCATAAGCTTCTTTGGCGTCTTTGAATTTTTCTTCAGAGGCCTTGGATCCTTCACCTTGATTACGGTCAGGGTGATGCTTCATCGCGAGCTTGCGATATGCTTTTTTAATGTCCTCGTCGCTGGCGTTTTTTGCCACACCTAGCGTGTCGTAATAATCTTTTTTGGCCATGAAACTGCGTATTCAGTGAAAAAATTCGGGGGATCAGAAAGCAGGAAAGCGGAATCCGGGCTCAGCCCTTGATTCCGCTTTGAGTCAACGGGCCGAAGCCCGAATAAAGGTTCAACCCTTTTTGACTTCCTTGACTTCGGCGTCAACGACATTATCGTCGGCAGCCTTAGCGTCATTGCCTGTCGCACCAGAAGCGCCGCCAGGGCCAGCCGCCGCGGTTTGCTCGGCTTGGCTGGCCTGCATGTCTGCGTACATCTTCTCGCCTAACTTTTGGCTGGCTTCCATCAAGGCCGCATTCTTGGCATCAATTGCGGCTTTGTCCTCGCCTTTCAGCGCTTCTTCCATGTCGGCGATGGCTTTTTCGATTTTCTCTTTCTCGCCGGTATCTAGCTTATCGCCGTACTCGACCAAAGATTTGCGCACGCTGTGGACCATTGCCTCAGCATTGTTCTTGGCTTGAACGAACTCGACCTTTTCTTTGTCGGACGCGGCATTGAGTTCAGCGTCTTTCACCATTTGCTGGATCTCAGCTTCGGTCAAACCGGAGTTGGCCTTGATGGTGATCTTGTTTTCTTTGCCGGTGCCTTTGTCTTTGGCGCCGACGTGCAAGATGCCGTTGGCGTCGATGTCAAACGACACTTCAATCTGTGGCGTGCCACGGGCTGCTGGTGGAATGCCTTCGAGGTTGAATTCGCCGAGGCCTTTGTTGCCGGAGGCAATCTCGCGCTCACCCTGAAACACTTTGATCGTCACGGCTGGCTGATTGTCTTCAGCGGTCGAGAAGGTCTGTGCAAACTTGGTCGGGATGGTCGTGTTTTTCTTGATCATCTTGGTCATGACGCCGCCCATGGTTTCGATACCCAGGGACAACGGTGTCACGTCCAGCAGCAAGACGTCGGTGCGGTCACCCGACAGCACTTGGCCTTGAATGGCG
>CANFWV010000029.1 GCA_947450695.1 Comamonadaceae bacterium | reverse complement strand
TTGCACGCGATGCCGAGCGCATGCTCGACGTGCGCAAGCGCGTGAATCGCCTGCCCTTGGGCGCGGCTGCATTGGCCGGCACCAGCTACCCACTGGACCGTGAACACGTGGCGCGCTCACTCGGCATGGTCGACGAGCAAGGCCAGCCTGCCGTTTGCCAAAACAGCTTAGATGCGGTCAGCGACCGTGACTTCGCCATCGAGTTCACGGCAGCCGCCACGCTGGCGATGGTGCACACCAGCCGCCTCAGCGAAGAGCTGATTTTGTGGATGAGCCAGAGCTTTGGCTTCATAGATCTGGCCGACCGTTTTTGCACCGGCTCGTCGATCATGCCGCAGAAGAAGAACCCAGACGTGCCTGAACTCGCCCGCGGCAAAACCGGCCGCGTGGTTGGCCATTTGATGGGTTTGGTGACGCTGATGAAGGGCCAGCCGCTGGCCTACAACAAAGACAACCAGGAAGACAAAGAGCCGCTGTTCGACACCGTCGACACGCTCAAAGACACGCTGCGTATTTTTGCCGAAATGGTCGGCGGCATCACCGTCAAAGCTGAATCCATGGAACGCGCCGCCTTGAAAGGCTACGCCACCGCCACTGACTTGGCCGACTACATGGTCAAAAAAGGCCTGCCTTTCCGTGACGCCCATGAAGCTGTCGCCCACGCGGTCAAAACCGCCATCGGTCAAGGCGTTGATTTGTCAGAACTGCCACTGGCCACACTGCAAAGCTTCAACCCCAAAATCGAGCAAGACGTTTACGAAGTGCTCAGCCTGCGCGGCTCTCTGAACGCCCGCAACACCTTGGGCGGTACAGCCCCGGCGCAGGTGCGGGCGCAGATTGCGCGGCATCGCGTGCGTTTGCAGTAAGGCGAGAGCCATGGACTGCCGCGCTTCGCTCGCAGTGACGGGAGCGACTGAAGTGACAAAAATGACGGCCTTCACAATGAAAAATGTATCTGAGACTCATACAAGGAAACCAGAACCATGCCCGTGATCACCAACATTGAAGACCTGCGCGTTCTGGCCGAAAAGCGCGTGCCGCGTATGTTTTACGATTACGCCGATTCGGGCTCGTGGACGGAGGGCACGTACCGCGCGAACGAAACCGATTTCCAAAAGATCAAGCTGCGCCAGCGCGTCGCCGTCAACATGGAAAACCGCAGCACCGCCACCAAAATGGTCGGTGTGAACGTCAAAATGCCGGTAGCGATTGCGCCGGTCGGACTGACCGGCATGCAACATGCCGATGGTGAAATCAAGGCCGCCAAGGCGGCTGAGAAATTCGGCATTCCGTTCATCTTGTCGACCATGAGCATTTGCTCGATTGAAGACATTGCGGCCAACACGCAAGCCCCCTTTTGGTACCAGCTGTACATGATGCGTGACCGTGAGGCCATGGCGGCCATGATTGAGCGCACGCGCAAAGCTGGTTGCACAGCCTTGGTTTTGACGCTTGACTTGCAAGTCATCGGCCAGCGCCACAAAGACTTGAAAAACGGTCTCACAGCGCCGCCCAAACCAACCTTGGCGAACATCATTAACCTGATGACAAAACCGCGTTGGTGCCTCGGCATGGCGGGCACTCGCCGCCACACCTTTGGCAACTTGGTTGGGCATGTCAAAGGCGTGAGCGACATGAACTCACTGGCCGCGTGGACCAACGAACAGTTTGATCCAACCTTGTCTTGGGCCGACGTGGCATGGGTTAAAGAACGCTGGGGCGGCAAACTGATCTTGAAGGGTATTCAAGACGTTGAAGACGCCAAACTCGCGGTGCAAAGCGGTGCCGATGCCATCGTCGTCAGCAATCACGGTGGTCGTCAGCTCGACGGCGCACAGTCAAGCATTGAAGCGCTGCCAGCCATCGTGGCGGCCGTCGGCTCAGACATCGAAGTCTGGATGGACGGCGGCATCCGGTCCGGCCAGGACGTTCTCAAGGCCTGGGCCTTGGGCGCGCGCGGCACCTTGATCGGCCGGGCCATGGTCTACGGCTTGGGCGCGATGGGCGAAGCAGGTGTAACCAAAGCACTGCAAATCATCCACAAAGAACTCGACATCACGATGGCTTTTTGCGGCCGCACCGATATTCAAACCGTCGACAAAAGTATTTTGTTGCCGGGGACATTTCCGACCGCGTAAAGTCTCAGCTTCGTCTGCACCAACGACCTACAGCCCTACCCGTCCATGTTGTTTTTACTTTCGCCTGCCAAAGCCCTTGACTATGACACTCCTGCGCATGTGGCCAGCCACACGCAGCCGCTTTTCACGCGGCAATCGACAGAGTTGATAGAGGTGTTGAAAACGCAGTCACCGCAGCAGATCAGCAGTTTGATGAAGCTCTCTGACAAGTTGTCCGGCCTCAACGTCGCACGATACGAGGCTTGGTCGCCTAAGTTCACCGCCAAAAACTCTAAGCAAGCTGCGCTGGCCTTCAATGGCGATGTCTATGGAGGGCTAGATGCCAAGACCCTTGACGAGTCTAATTTGCAGTGGGCGCAAGCGCACGTCTGCATCTTGAGCGGGCTGTACGGGGTGCTGCGGCCGCTGGACTGGATGCAGCCTTATCGGCTTGAAATGGGCACCGCGCTAGCCACTGCGCGTGGCAAGAATCTTTACCAGTTTTGGGGCAGCGAGATTTCCAATTACTTGAACGAACGCGCGGCCACCGATGCCTCGCCGGTAGTCGTCAATCTCGCCAGCGAAGAGTACTTCAAGGTGGTTGACCGCGAGGCCTTGAAGTCCCGCGTGGTGACTTGCGTGTTTCAGGAACTCAAGGCCGGCCAGTACAAGATCATCAGCTTCATGGCCAAGCGCGCACGCGGTTTGATGGTGCGTTACGCGATAGAAAATAAGCTGGACAGTGTGAAAAAGCTGGAATCCTTTAACCTTGAGGGCTATGACTATTCGCCCGACGTGTCCGAGCCTGACCGTCTGGTGTTTCGTCGCCAGTCGAGCTGATCCATCAGGATCTCTAGGAGGTTCCCCGTGAACACACATATCGCCTTTGCAAATAACGCCTCCGCGAAAAACACCTTTGACCAAGACATCACACCAGCCGTGAGTGCGTGGTTGGCAGAGCAGCGAGCCGCTGGCTTCGGCCAGGATCAGTTGCTGAAGTCGCTGATAGACGCCGGCTGGGGTGATGCAGCGGCCAGACATCTGCTGGCCGTACCCGCCGTGGTGGTGGTCGACGACTTGCCCTTCCCACTACCCGTGCCGTGGCCAACGCACGCTGGTAAGCGCTTGACGCTGGACGCTGGGGACCGCCAAGTCAACGCAATGACCGTGCTTCAAGATCCGCCGTTACTGGTGCTGGAAGGGCTACTGAGCGACGAAGAATGCCAGGTACTGATCGCTGCTGCAGCACCGCGCATGTCGCGCTCGCTCACTATCGATGTGAAGACCGGCGGAGAAGAAACCAACGTGGCGCGCACCAGCGAAGGCATGTTTTTTGAACGCGGTGAGAGCGAACTCATCAGCCGCATTGAAGCGCGTATTGGTGTGCTGCTGGGTTGGCCGGTGGAAAACGGTGAAGGCTTGCAAGTACTGCGCTACGGTCCCGGAGCGGAGTACAAGCCGCACTACGATTATTTTGACCCTGCCGAGTCCGGCACGGCGAGCATTTTGCTACGCGGCGGCCAGCGCGTGGCCACGTTGGTGATCTACCTGAACGAACCCGAAGCTGGCGGTGCCACCGTCTTTCCTGACGTGGCTCTGGCGGTCGTCCCCAAGTGTGGCAACGCGGTGTTTTTCAGTTACAGCCAGCCCCACCCCGTGAGTCGAACGTTGCATGGTGGTGCGCCGGTGGTCAGTGGCGAAAAGTGGATCGCGACCAAATGGCTGCGCGAACGCGAATTTATTTGATGCCTTGATTGAAGTCTTACCATGAACTCCCCTGAACAATCCCAACTGGGCAAATCCTCTGCCTATGCGGATGAATACGACGCCGCTCTGCTGTTTCCCATGGCGCGTGAAGGCAAACGACTAGAGATTGGCGTCGGCGCTCAAGCGCCTTTTTTTGGCGCGGACATGTGGACTGCTTATGAGCTCAGTTGGCTCAACCTCCGCGGCAAGCCTCAGGTAGCACTGGCGCAAGTGGTGGTGCCGTGTGAAACGCCCAACATCATTGAGAGCAAGTCCTTCAAACTCTACCTGAACAGCTTTAACAACAGCCGCTTTGCCGATGCCAGCGAAGTGCTGGCGCTGCTCAGGCGCGATCTCAGTGAAGCCGCTTGGCGCGGTGCCGTGCTGCAAACAGCGTCAAGCGCGCCGCCCTCGGTGGGCGTCAAGCTGCTGCTGCCCGACATGTTTGACCGTGAACCCTTGCAAGAACTCGACGGACTGAATCTCGACCGGCTCGACGTCGCGTGCACGCGCTACACACCAGCGCCTGATCTGTTGACCGCCGATGCCGACGAAGCGCCGGTGACCGAAGTGCTGACCAGCCACTTACTGAAAAGCAATTGCTTGGTGACCGGCCAGCCGGATTGGGGCAGCGTGCAAATCAGCTACACCGGCCCGCCCATTGACCAGGAAGGTCTGTTGCAATATCTGGTGAGTTTTCGCAATCACAACGAGTTTCATGAACAGTGTGTCGAGCGAATTTTCATGGACATCTGGCGCCACTGCAAACCGGCCAAGCTGGCGGTCTATGCCCGCTACACCAGGCGCGGTGGTCTGGACATCAGCCCTTTTCGCACCAGTTACCCGCAAGCCCTGCCGCCGGCGGTACGCACCGCGCGGCAATGATCGGGCTTTAAAAAAGCTGACCCATATAAGGCGGCACAGGCTCTTCAGTGGTCGTACCGACTGATGCCAACAACGTCTGAAGCGCAAGAGCGTCTTCAGCCTTCAACAAGGTGCCAACGCGCACGCCCAGCAGCCGCAGTTTTTGCGTCAAAGGTACGCGCTTGAGTGCCCAGCCAGCGGTCTGCCGGATGGTTTTGGCATCGGCCGTGTAGTGCGTCAGAGTCTGGTCGCGCGTGAGACTTTGAAAATTGTCATAGCGCAACTTGATGCCGATGGTCTTGCCCACGTAACCTTTGCGCTGCAGGTCTTCGGCCACCTTCTCGCACAGCCGCGTGAAGACAACACCCAGCTCGGCCTTGTCCCGCACCGCGTGCAGGTCCCGCTCAAAAGTCGTCTCTCGACTCATCGACACCGGCTCGCTTTCTGTCACCACCGGCCGGCTGTCGCGGCCCCAAGCCGCCTCATGCATCCAAGCCCCTGTGGCTTGGCCAAAGTGGTCGATCAACCAACCGATCTCTTGCGCCGCCATCTCGCCAATCGTGTGGATGTTCAATGCCGACAGCTTTGCATCAGACTTCGGCCCTATGCCGTTGATCTTGCGACAGGGCAACGGCCAGATCATGGTTTTCAAGTCTGCCTCCTGAACAATCGAAATGCCGTTCGGTTTGTTGAACTCGCTGGCCATTTTTGCGATCAGCTTGTTCGGCGCAACGCCGATGGAACAAGTCAGGCCAGTCTTCTCCAAAATGCTGCGCTGAAGCAGCCGGGCCAGCGACCGGCCGCCGTCTCGCTGACCGCCGGGCACGTCGGTAAAATCAATGTAGACCTCGTCAACGCCGCGATCTTCCACCAACGGCGCAACTTCCCGAATCGCCTCCTTGAAGGCCCGAGAGTACTTGCGTACTTCGTCAAAATCCACCGGCAACACAATCGCGTCAGGGCAGAGCTTGGCGGCTTTCATCATGCCCATGGCTGAACCAACCCCAAACTGCCGGGCGGCATACGTTGCCGTGGTGATGACGCCGCGCCCCACATAATCCTTGAGCCGAGGAAAGTCGTCGACTGGAATGAAGCGCAGCGCGCGTTCGCCCTGGGTGGCTAATAAGGCTTCGTCAACCCGACGACGGCCACCGCCAATAACCACCGGCATGCCCTTCAGCTGGGGGTAGCGCAGCAACTCGATAGACGCAAAAAAAGCGTCCATGTCGAGATGCGCAATACGGCGGATCACGGTCCTTACAGAAATCGATCCAGCAACTTGCGTGAATGCCGATCCATCTGGGCCAGATCACGAATCAAAAATTGCACGCCGTGGGTGTCTGTGACCAGCAATACCGTCGCAGACAAACGGCGAATGTCCTCCTCGCCTTTGAGCAACAAGCTGGTGTCACCGCGGTCGGTTTCAATGTCCCATGTGCAGGGCGCCACCACGCTGCTAACGCCGCGCAGTTTCAAAATACGCGGCATGAACTCGCGCTGCGTCAAAGCCCGCACCACATTGGCACGCAAAGCGGTAGACAAGTCGTTTAAAGCCGCGATCCACAGCAGCTCATGGCCTTCGACGTCCACCAATGCCACACCCTCATCAGGCGCGGCCACGGGGAAGGCCCTGACAGCGATGACCTGATCATATCGAACGCCTTGGCTTGAGACATAAAACCAGTGGCCCGATTCATCGCAGTCAAATTCAAAATTCAGCTTGCTCACAAAATATCCTTTGCGCTGTGTGGCACCGCCACGGGCGCCGTCAAGGGCGCATCTTCAGCGATAGGCGACTCTCGCAAAACAGCGCCTTCTGCTTGTGCTTGGCGCTGCTGCGCTTCGTACAAACGCCAGTAAGCGCCTTGCGCCGCAATCAAGTCATCGTGCGGGCCAACTTCCACGATTTGGCCTTTGTCCATCACCACCAAGCGGTCGGCTTTTCGCAAGGTCGACAAGCGGTGAGCAATGGCAATGGTGGTGCGCCCGCGCACCAGATTGTCCAAGGCATTTTGAATTTCTTTTTCAGTTTCAGTATCCACCGAAGACGTGGCTTCATCCAGAATCAAAATGCGCGGGTTGATCAACAACGCTCTGGCAATAGAGATGCGCTGGCGTTCACCACCAGACAAGCCTTGGCCACGTTCACCGACCAACGAGTCGTAACCTTGGGGCATGCGCAAAATAAATTCGTGCGCATGAGCGGCGCGCGCCGCCGCCACGATCTCTTGCCGCGACGCATCGGGTTTGCCGTAAGCAATGTTGTCGGCGACCGTGCCAAAAAACAAAAATGGTTCTTGCAACACCAAGCCGATATGGCGGCGGTAATCGCTCACGCCGACATGCCGAATGTCAACCCCATCCAGGGCAATGCTGCCCTCAGTGACATCGTAGAAACGACAAATCAGATTCACCAAAGTGCTCTTACCAGAACCGCTGTGTCCAACCAGACCGATCATCTCGCCCGGCTGAATGTCCAAGCTCAGTTGGCGAATCACAGCGCGGTTGCCATAGCGAAAATCAGTGTTCACCAATGTCAGGCGACCTTGCACGTCAGGCAGTGAGGTCGGATTTTTGGGTTCCGGAACACTGGAAACGTGGTCGAGTATTTCAAAAATCCGCTTAGCGCCAGCGGCGGCTTTTTGGGTGCTTGAGACAATACGACTCATCGAATCAAGGCGCGCATAGAAACGCCCGATGTAGGCCAAGAAAGCTGTCAACACGCCGACCGTGATTTCATTTTTTGACACCAGCCAGATGCCAAACGCCCATACCACCAGCAAACCAATTTCGGTCATGAACGTGACGGTGGGGCCAAACAAAGACCAAACCCGGTTCAAGCGGTCATTCACCGCCAAGTTGTGTTTGTTGGCATCGTCAAAACGCTGTGCTTCACGCTTTTCTTGGGCAAAGGCTTTGACCACCCGAATGCCTGGGATGGTGTCAGCGAGCACATTTGTCACCTCAGACCAGACCCGGTCAATTTTTTCAAAACCCGTTCGCAAACGCTCGCGCACCACATGAATCAGCCAGGCGATGAAGGGCAAGGGCAGCAACGTGACCAAGGCCAAACCCGGATTGATGGTGAGTAAGATGACTGCCGTCATCACAATCATCAACACATCAGTGGCGAAGTCCAGCAAGTGCAAAGACAAAAAGACGTTAATGCGATCGGTCTCGCTGCCAATGCGGGCGATCAAGTCACCTGTGCGCCTGCCACCAAAGTATTCGAGCGACAACTTCATCAAATGCTCGTAGGTCGTGGTTCTTAGATCTGCGCCAATGCGCTCAGACACCAAGGACAAGATATAAGTTTTGATCCAACCCAAGCCCCAAGCCACAAAAGCAGAGCCGAACAAGCCTAGTAAATACCAAGCGACCGTGACGGGGTCAATATGCGCGCCATTTTGATAAGGGATCAGCACCTCATCCATCAAGGGCATGGTCAAGTACGGCGGCACCAAAGTGGCCGCAGTGGCTGCCAAAGTCAAGACAAACCCAAGCAGCAATTGGCCCTGGTAGGGCTTGGCAAAACGCCACAATTTGAACAGCGTCAAGGTTGATGTAGGGCTTCCCTCGTTTTCTGCACAAACGGGGCAATCATCTTCGGGGAACTCAATCGTACTTTGGCACACAGGGCAAATGGTGTCGTGCGAAGCTCCGTGCGTCGGCTTGCCCAGTGCGCCGTCTGATAGCCTGCTTGTGCGTTGCTCTTCAAATTGAGTTTTGAATCGCAACACAGCCGCCAACCGGCCTAGGGTGAACCTCCAAACCGCCAATCGCTGACCGTTGACGTGCAAAGACAAAGTTCCTACGCCGGCGTGATCACTGAGGACTAAGGTTTGAAGCGGGCTATTCGGCCACGAGCGCGAGTTTTTTTGCGTCTGGTCGACTGAGATGACCCGTTGATCGGTCAGAATCAGAAGAGTTCTAACAAAAATTAAATTTTCGTCTAGGTCAACTTCCAGCGAAGCTGAAACGTTTTCATTTGGATGAATTTGCAACGCCCCGAGCTCGCGCCAGTCAAAAGGCAACCCAAACAAATGGTTGGGCGTATGGGCTTTGGGGGTCATAAAGGTTCAAGCAACAAGAGTCAACATGTGTTGGCGGCTAAGAAAAAAAGCGGCCAGGACACAGCTCATGCACCTTGTTTATCGGAAGAATTCTGCACGTGCCGCAATCATCAAGATATTCTATCGCCACTCATCCAAGCGCCAAGTGTGCCGTCGCCCATGAGTGCTAAAGACATTCAATTTCTACGCATCACGCATTTGCGTGGGCCCAATATTTGGACATACCGCCCGGTCATGGAGGCGTGGATCGACATTGGCACCTTAGAAGATTGCCCATCTAACACCCTGCCCGGCTTTAACCAACGTTTGCAAGCCATGTTGCCAGGATTGGTCGAACACCGCTGCAGCGTTGGCGAACGTGGTGGCTTTTTAAAGCGTCTGGAAGAAGGCACTTGGCCCGGCCACATCATGGAACATGTCGCCTTGGAGCTACAAAACCGTGCCGGTATGCAAACAGGTTTCGGCAAAGCCCGCGAAGCCGGCGTCCGCGGAATCTACAAGGTTGTGATTCGCACTAGGCACGAAGCGGTGAGCCGGGCCGCTTTGCAAGCCGCCCGCGACTTACTCATGGCCGCCATCGAAGGCCGCGACTACCCGGTGGCCCAGACCGTTGCCGATTTGACTCAAATGGTCGACTCCCTGTGCATCGGGCCCAGCACCGCTTGCATCGTCAATGCGGCAGCTGAACGGGGCATTCCAGCCATCCGACTGAACGATGGCAACTTGGTCCAGTTGGGCTACGGCGCCAACCAGCGTCGTATTTGGACTGCAGAAACAGATCAAACCAGCGCGATTGCTGAAGGCATCTCCAAAGACAAAGACCTGACCAAAAGCTTACTCACGAACTGTGGCGTTCCCGTGCCCGAAGGGCGCAACGTGGCTTCGCCGCAAGAGGCTTGGTCTGCTGCGCAAGACATTGGTTTACCGGTTTGCGTCAAACCTGTCGACGGCAACCACGCTCGTGGCGTGTCACTGGAACTGCACACCCAAGCGGAGGTGGAAGCGGCCTTCCATTTGGCCGAAGCCGAAGGCAGCGAAGTTTTGGTCGAACGCCACATTCTGGGCGATGAACACCGCCTGTTGGTGGTCGGCGGCAAAGTCGTCGCAGCCAATAAAGGCGAAGCGGCCTGCATTGTGGGCGACGGCGTGCATACCGTGCAAGACTTGATCGAAAGCCAAATCAACTCCGATCCACGACGCGGCGAAGAAGAAGATTACCCGCTAGACACGATCCGTTTGCACGAGCACCCAACTGCTGTGATGGAGCTAAAGCGCCAAGGTTTGACTGGCGAAAGTGTTCCTGTTGAAGGACGAAAGGTTGTGGTGATGCGCACCGGCAACATGGCCGTGGATGTGACCGACTTGGTGCACCCAGACGTTGCCGAGCTGGCCGCGTTGGCAGCCCGCATCGTGGGCTTGGACATTGCCGGAGTTGACTTGGTGGCTCAAGACATTTCCAAACCAATGAAAGCGCAAGGCGCCGCCATTGTGGAAGTCAACGCAGGCCCAGGCCTTTTAATGCACTTGAAACCCGCCTCCGGGCCTGCCCGCCCTGTCGGCGAAGCCATTGCGAAGCATTTGTTTGCAGATGACAGCAACGCACGCATCCCTGTGGTCGGTTTGCTCGGCCATGCCGACACCACAGGAACCAGTCACCTGATTGGTTGGCTGCTGCACCTGCAAGGCCTGCGCACAGGTTTATCGTCTGCCAAAGGTTTGTTTGTCGGCCAACGCTGCCTGCAAGACCATGACGGTTTGGTCTGGGAGGTCGCTCAGCGCTTGCTAGTCAACCGCGCTGTTCAAGCCGCCGTGTTTGAAACGACGGCCCGTCAGGTCTTAACCGAAGGCCTGCCTTACGATCGCTGCCAAGTCGGCATCGTCACCTCCATGCCCAAGGCCGACGGCTTGCAAGACCTTTACATCCAAAGCGACGAACAAATGCCCAATGTCGCACGCACGCAAATTGATGTGGTGCTGCCCGATGGCGTCGCGGTGTTGAATGCAGAAGATGACGCAGTGGCTGCCTTGGCCGCTTACTGCGACGGTGAAGTGATGTTCTACGCTTCCTCAGAGGACAATCTTCACTTGGCCCAACACCGCGCTGCTGGCGGACGTGTGGTGTTTTGGCGTGAAGGCCACTTGATCTTGGCCCACGGCGCTCAAGAGACGGATGTGCTCAACCGCAAGTTGCCCGCCATCGACAAGTTCTTCCGCGATCAAATCCTCAGGTGCAATGAGGTCCTCGCCTCCGCTGCAGCGGCATGGGCCTTGGGCGTGCCCTTTGAATTGATACGTGCCGGCACCAAAAGCTTTGGCCAAAGTCCTGCTTCGCACTGACGCACACCCAACGCACATCAGGAAACCTGTTCATGGAAGTTTCAAGAATTCGAGCATTGAGGGGGCCCAACTTGTGGAGCCGCCATCCCAGCATCGAGGCCATCGTCACCTGCACACCCGAAGAATGCGCCTTGCCCGTTGACAGCGCGTTTGAAAAAGAATTGCGACGCATATTTCCTGCCCTCGGCAATTTGGAAGGCCCCCATCCGGGCCAACCTGCCAGTATGGCAAAGGCCTTGGAAAAAATCACCTTGGATTTGCAAGCGCACGCAGGTTGCCCAGTCACGTTCAGCCGCACGACGCCCACCCAAGAGCCAGGCGTCTACCAAGTGGTCGTGCAATACACCGAAGAAGCGGTCGGTCGCTTGGCCTTTTCTTGGGCTGAGAAGTTGTGCCGTGCCGCCGAGGATCAAAGCCAAGAGACTTTCGACCTGAATCAAGCGTTGGCCGAGTTGCGCGACTTGGACGAGGACGTGCGCTTAGGCCCCTCGACCGGCGCCATCGTTGACGCGGCAGTTGCCCGTGGGATTCCGTACCGGCGTTTGACCGAAGGCAGCATGGTTCAATTTGGCTGGGGTTCGCAGCAGCGGCGCATTCAAGCGGCCGAGACTGACAGCACCAGTGCCATTGCCGAAGCCATTGCGCAAGACAAAGACTTAACCAAATCTTTGCTATTGGCCGTTGGCGTGCCCGTGCCGATGGGCCGGCCAGCCAAGAACCTTGAAGACGCGTGGGCAATTGCCCAAAAAATTGGCTTGCCAGTGGTCCTCAAACCGCTGGATGGCAACCAAGGTAAAGGCGTCACGGTCAACATTGTCGAACGCAATGCTTTCGACCAAGCCTACGCCACTGCCGCGCACTATGGCGATGTGTTGGTTGAAAAATTCCTGCCTGGCAGCGACTACCGCCTGCTAGTGGTGGGCAATCAATTGGTGGCAGCTGCGCGCCGCGAACCGCCCTTGGTGGTGGGCGATGGCATTTTAAGCGTGCGAGAGTTGGTGGCACAAGTCAACGCTGATCCGCGCCGCGGCGATGGTCACGCGACTTCACTGAGCAAAATCAAGTTTGACGACATCGCCATTGTTTGCCTTAAGTCGCAAGACCTTGACCCGCAAGCAGTGCCTGAAAAAGGCCGACGTGTCGTGCTGCGAAATAACGCCAACTTATCAACGGGCGGCACAGCAACCGACGTCACGGACGATGTGCATGCGGATGTGGCTGCCCGCGTGGTGGCTGCAGCGCAAATGGTCGGCGTCGATGTTTGCGGCGTCGATGTGGTGTGTGAGTCGGTGCTGCGCCCCTTGGAAGAACAGAACGGTGGCGTGGTTGAAGTCAATGCCGCACCCGGACTGCGCATGCACATCAGCCCTTCATTTGGCAAGGGCCGGGCGGTGGGCAAAGCCATCATCGATCAGCTGTATCCCGAGGGCAGCAATGGCCGTATTCCCGTCATTGCCGTGACGGGGACCAATGGCAAGACCACCACCGTACGTTTGACGGCGCACTTGCTCAAAGCGCACAAACTGCGGGTTGGTATGACCAACACTGATGGCGTTTATGTGAACGGGCGTCAAATTGACGATGGCGATTGCAGTGGCCCCCGCAGTGCCCGCAATGTACTGATGCACCCTGACGTTGACGCGGCCGTCTTTGAAACCGCACGCGGCGGTTTGCTGCGCGAAGGCTTGGCCTTTGATCGCTGCCAAGTGGCGATCGTGACCAACCTCGGCTCGGGCGACCACCTCGGCTTGAACTACATCACCACACTGGAAGATTTGTCGGTACTCAAACGCGTAGTGGTCCTGAATGTAGCCAAGGATGGGATGGCCGTTTTAAACGCTGCCGACCCCGCTGTGGCCATGATGGCCAAACTTTGCCCCGGCAAGGTGACCTTCTTTTCACTGGATCCTCATCTTTCTGTTTTGGCCACTCACCGGGCCCAAGGCAAGCGTGTGGTTTACACCGAAAATGGTCATCTGGTGGCTCAGGAAGGCAAGAAGATTTTTCGCATTCCTTTGACCGAAGTGCCGCTCACACGGCAAGGTCAAATCGGCTTTCAAACTGAAAATGTGATGGCCGCAGTCGCTGCAGCTTGGGCCGTCAATGTGCCCTGGGAAACCATCGCCGCCGGCTTGTCAACTTTCATCAGCGACATCCAAGGTGTACCGGGCCGCTTCAACGTGTTTGACTACCGCGGTGCCACCTTGATAGCCGACTATGGTCACAATCCCGATGCCATACAAGCCTTGGTCAATGCGGTGGAGAACATGCCCGCCAGCAAGCGTGTTGTAGTGATCAGCGGCGCTGGCGATCGGCGTGACCAGGACATTCGCGATCAAACCCAAATTCTGGGCGGAGCCTTTGATGACGTGTTGCTCTACGAAGACGCCTGTCAACGTGGACGAAGCGACGGTGAGGTTTTACAGCTCTTACGGCAAGGTTTGGACGGTGCCCTGCGGACCAGCTATGTGCAAGACATCCAGGGCGAGTTCAACGCTATCGACATCGCCCTGGCTCGCTTGTCACCGGGCGACTTGTGCCTGATCCTGATTGACCAAGTGGAGGCCGCGCTGGCTTACATACAGCAACAGGTCAACGACAGCCAAGGCAAGCCGGCCAAGTTAACAGCCTGACGCGACGGAGATGACTGCTTTGCCAGTGGCACGTTACCCGTTGATTGACGTGTTCAAAGCCCTAGCGGCGCAGTTCATTGTCTTGCACCACTTTTCGGTCTATGGGCCGGTGTCCGAGGCGCTGCATGGCGCATTTCCAACAGTGATAGGCTTGCTGTACGAGCATGGGCTCATCGCCGTTCAGGTTTTTTTTGTCGTGGGCGGTTATCTAGCAGCGAGAGGCTTGTCATCAACTACCGCGGCTTGGCGCACACCAAGCGCAGCCATTTTCAAACGCTACGCTCGTTTGTTAGTGCCCTATCTGTTCGCGCTGGCTGTCGTCATGTTGTGCACTGCTTGGATCCAACCTTGGCTGTCGGCAGATCTGGCAGCGCCCTACCCTGGCTGGGGACAATGGCTGGCGCACGTGACCATGCTGCAAAGTATCTTGGGGGTTGAGTCCTTGTCTGCCGGTGCTTGGTATGTGGCCATGGACTTCCAATTATTTGCATTGCTAACGCTGATGCTGTGGCTGAGTGGCGGCGGTCAAACCAAACGCGGGCAAGCCGCAGTCTTAGCGCTTTGCGTGGCGTCGTTGCTGGTGTTCAACCGCCAAGTCGAACTCGACAATTGGTCGCAGTATTTTTTCGGTGCTTATGGCCTTGGTGCGCTGGCATGGTGGGCGCGTCGTCGAGACAAAAGCGGAACGCCACCAGTTTCTCTTTTTGAAGACTTGACCTATGCACGTGGCATTTTTTTCTTGGCGTTCGCCTGCGGCTTGCTCGCGTTAGTCATTGACTTCAGAGAACGAATTGCCTTGGCCATGGCGGTTGCACTGATGCTGATGTTCTGGGGAACTGCCTCACAGCTGCTGGCCAATCACACCAGAATTCAGACCCAAATTCAAACCTTGGGTTTGCATTCTTATGCATTATTTTTGATGCATTTCCCGATGTTGTTGCTCACCAATGCGGCATTCACGCGTTTTGGTTTCACGCCGGAAACCAGCTCTACGGCCACCGCATTAGGCTGGGGTATTGCCGGATGGGCAGCCAGCTTGGGGGCTGCTAACCTCTTTTACCGCTGGATAGAATCCCCTGCGGCAGCCTGGCGTGGTGTTTTAAGGTTCCGCTAAAAAAATAACCAGCGTCAATATTTTTTTCTTTCGCTTCATCACGGACCATGACCGCTTTTACCCCGCCTATTGCGCCCCTCCAGCTCAGTCAGGGCATCGTGATTCAAAATGCGAATCAGCGCGATGCAGCAGCGGCACAGAAAACTGTTCAGGCGGCGCTGCAAAATCTGGGTTTGGCCCAAGATGTAGTTTGTTCCAGCGGAAAGGCTGCCGCCACAAACCTGCAATGGGTTTTGAAAAATGAGCGCATCACCGCTTGGATGCCAGAGCTGAACACCTTTGAGCTGAGCGAACGGCTGAATTTGCAAAGCCGCACCGTCACCGATGATTTAGCGCGTGAAATTTGGCTCACCATGCTAGTCAGCCCTGTCGCATGGGTCTTCCCAAGTGCAGATGAATTGATCTCCGCCGTCCGGATGCGCCTGTTCATTGTGCAAGCAGCCCGAAAAACAGCCCTGAGCTTTCACACCAGCGAAGCCGAACGCCCGAGCGACTGCTGGACTTATCAAGAAGAAACCGGCTTCACCGTGCTACCCAGTTCATCGCTGATTGAGGCGCTCATCAAAGCCACCCAGCCCGAGGCCACCGGCTTGGTTTACGCCTTCTCGTGTTACCGCGCGACCGAGTACATCTTGCTGCTGGCAATTGCGCAAGAAGCCCAGATCAGTAACCCGGCTTTATTGGCCAATTTACAAAAACAATGGGAGACACGGGCGGTCATGTCAGGCCGTTTTCACGAAGTGTTTTTACGAGAGACAGGTTGCATGGACGCGCCCCTGCCGATCAGTTATTACATCCCTGGAGACCGGGTGTGGTTTCGCAACCCTGATGACGCGTCGTCGGACGTCGCGGGCTTCGAAGGTTCTTGGGTTTTCTACTTGGGCAGCGGCCAATTCTCTAATTTTTGGCAACGCAACAAACCCTTCACCCTCGCCTCCAAGTGCGTCGACGTTTACCAATGGCGCAACGGCACCACACGAGATGTCAACGGAGAATGGCACATGGACGAGGAACTGGTTGAGCAGTTGGTCGACCAAACCATGGCTCAGCCTGACGAGGTTGAAAGCATCACGCAGCATATGTTTCGCTTGCGCGACCCAAAAGGCGTTTACGCGCTAGGGGGCTGCATGGACACCTCCCGCGAATCACCCCGCTGGGTTCGGCCTGAGACCACAGACATTGTTTTGCCGGGCATGTACTGAACAACGCCCGCTTACACGGAACTAACGCAGATCGCTGACCAGTGAGGCCAAGGCCTCTGGTGCCACCGTCGTGTGTGCAGGGTAGTTGGTGTGGTCGCAGCCAACCTTGACGCTGGCGCCGGCCTTGACAGCCGCGCTCATGACGGACGTGAGTTCAAAGCGCACGAAATGAACGGCTGAAGTTTTCTCGTCGTTCTCGCGGTCCATGTCTTCGTCGGCAATCGCGTAGACGCGGGGATGGCCTTCAACCTCCACAAAGGTGCGGTCTTCAACACCGATCAAGCGGGCCAGCTCGCGCTTGCGCTCGTTCACATCGGGGTACTCGATGAGCATGGTGGCTTTCCAGTTGCTACCGTCTGGCATCAAGGGGGCGTAGGCATCAATCTCTTGCTCAATACCTTCTTCTTCAAATATTTTTTCAATCCGCAGCATCTCCTGGATTTGATAGCGGATGCTGGTTTCGCTTTCAAATTGCAGGTTGATGTGCTCGCCCAGACGCACACTGCGGAGTCGGCGATGCGCCATCACCTCGGCCTTGTGCTCCTTGCGAAATTTGCTGTAGGCCTCCAATGTCATGAGGCTATCGCGTGTGATTTTTCCGGTGACTTGCATGGTGTTTCCTTGGATCTCTGGCATGGGTCACTTCAAGCCGTAAGCGGTACGGATCAGCGTCAGCGGATGTTTTTGAGCCGGTGTGCCAAGCTGGTTGACGTCGAAGCCTTGGGCAATATGGTGGCCACCCAGCGGGCAGTCGCTGCTGATGACATCCGGCAGGCCACCGTCTTTGTGATTGGCCATGGCTTTAAAGAGTGGTTTACCGATCTTCATGGCTTGCTGGTGATAAGGCACCTTCACGCCAAAAGTCCCTGCGTGGCCGGAGCAGCGCTCGTGCGTTTGGACGCTGGTGCCTGGCACCATCTTGAGCATTTCTTCTGTTTTTTTACCGATGTTTTGCACGCGGCCGTGACACGGGATCTGGTAGCTGATCTTGCCCAAGGGCTGCGTGAATTCGGTCTTCAAAAGACCATCACGTTTGCGTGCCATGAGGTATTCGAACGGATCCCACATATGCGCTTTGACGAGCTGTACTTCTGAATCGTCCGGGTACATCAACGGTATTTCTTGCTTGAACATCAAGGTGCAACTGGGCACCGCGCTCAAAATAGCGAAGCCCTCGCGGGCATAGCGCGCCAGCACAGGAATATTGGCTTCCTTGCTTTTATTGACCGACTCCAAGTCGCCAAGTTCTAGCTTCGGCATACCGCAGCATTGCTCTTTGTCGACCAACACATAGGGCACTTCGTTGTGGTCCAACACCTTGAGCAAATCGTGGCCAATGCCAGGCTCGTTGTAATTGATGTAGCAGGTCGAATAAACCACAACTTTGCCCGGCGTTTTGACGCCGTCTTTGACTGCGTGCGGTTGCGACTCAGGTGCACCTGAACGAAAGGTTTGCGCAGCCAACTCGGGCAGCCAAGCGTCTTTGTCGACGCCCAAGACTTTTTCCATCAAGGCGCGAGCCGGCTTGGTTTTATTGATGGCGTTGACGGCTTGCACGACGATCGGAATGCCGGCGAACTTGCCATGCACGTCGGTCGAAGCCAGGAATTTTTCAGCTGCGCCGACCTCGCCTTTTTTGAACTTGATGGCCTTGGCACGCAGCATGGTGTGCGGAAAGTCGAGGTTGAATTCGTGCGGCGGCACATACGGGCACTTGGTGAGGTAGCAGAGGTCGCACATATAGCACTGGTCGACCACTTTCATGTAGTCTTTTTTATCGACGCCGTCGACTTCACCCGTCTTGCTTTCGTCGATCAGATCAAACAGGGTCGGGAAAGACCCGCACAAGCTGACGCAACGTCGGCAACCATGACAGATGTCAAAAATGCGCTCCATCTCATGGACGGTCGCCTCTTCGTTGTAGTAGTCCGGGTTTTGCCAGTCGATAGCGTGACGCGTTGGGGCTTGCAGGTTGCCTTCAGTGGCCATGATCTTGCCTCGGGTGTAGTTTGTGCCCTCATGCGAAGGCATAAGAAAGCGGCTGTTGCCTTTTGAGCAACAGCCGTGAGTCCAAAAATTAATCCACCAGTTCAGTCAGCGCCTTGGCGTAACGATTGGCGTGTGAACGCTCAGCCTTGGCCAGGGTTTCAAACCAGTCGGCCACTTCGTCATGGCCTTCGTCACGCGCAGTTTTAGCCATGCCGGGGTACATGTCGGTGTACTCGTGCGTCTCGCCTGCAACGGCCGATGCGAGGTTGTCACGGGTCGCGCCGAAAGGCATGCCGGTGGCTGGGTCGCCGCACTGCTCAAGCCACTCGAGATGACCGTGCGCGTGACCGGTTTCACCTTCGGCGGTAGAGCGAAACAACGCTGCCACGTCTGGCTGGCCTTCAACGTCAGCTTTGTTTGCGAAATACAGATAACGACGGTTGGCCTGTGATTCACCGGCAAATGCGGCTTTCAGGTTTTCTTCCGTTTTGGAGCCTTTGAGAGCAGCCATGGAAATCTCCTTGAGTGTTGATGAAAAGGTCGCTTGATGACCTTGGAATAAATCCAAAGACCGAGCCACCTTAATGGCATCAACGCATCGCGTCAAATTGGAGAACTCAATAGATGTTGATGAAAAAAGCTATCACCACAAGAGTACTGACAACGATTCTCAACAACCCAAAAGTGCCAGTCAATCAGAATTATTGAGCCTGGAACCCACTGCTTTTGATGATCTGAGCCCACGCTTGTGCATAAGATTTTTCACGCTGAGCCAGTTGGCTGGAGGTCATGTAGCCAACCGTCAGACCCATCTGGCTCAAATGATTGCGCACTTCGGGCTGCGTGAGAACTTTGGCCAAGGCGGTAGAGAACGTCTCGATGAATGCTTTAGGCGTGCCCGCTGGCGCAAAGATGCCGTAATAAGGCAGGTCTTCCAAGCCGCCCATGCCGAGCTCTGAAAACGTCGGCACGTCAGGCAAAGCAGCCTGCCTTTTCGCACCCAGCACCGCCACGATGCGGACTTTGCCCGCCTTGTGGTTTTCAATGAAGTCAGGCACCGACGCCACACCCGCACCGATCTGATTTCCCAACATATCGGCCATCATGGGCGCGCTGCCTCGGTATGGCGCTGACACCAAGTCGAGCTTGAATTTGTCAGCGATGACCTTGACCAGAAATTCAGGCGTTGACGCTGGTGCCGGAATACCGACCGCGCCCTTGCCACCCTGCGTTTTGGTCCACGTCAGATACTCAGCAAAGCTCTTGGCCGGTGTACCACCAGACACCGCAAAGGCATTCACAAACGTAGCGAATCCCGCCACGGGTGCAAAGTCTTGTGCGGGGTTAAAGCCTGGATTTTTTGTCACCATCGGCAAAATGGTGATGGTGTGGTCATGCGACAAAAACAGCGTACTGCCATCAGCCGGGGCGGCTTTCAGCGCTTGTGCCGCAATCTGCCCACCAGCACCCGGTTTATTCTCAACGATCACCGCCACGCCCAACTCGTCTTTGAGCTTTTCAGCCAAGATGCGCGCCGCTGCGTCTGTACCACCGCCCGGGGGAAAACCCACCAAGATTTTGATGGGTTTGAGAGGCTGTGCCGTGGCCACGCCGAAGCTGCAACAAACGGCCAAGCCCGCTAATACGGTGACATGACGAGCGAGCGAAGCCAAGCTGAGGCGTCGAGAAAAAATCATGGGAAAGCTCCAGCGTTTGAAAATTTACGTATTTTTAAGAGGACGCGCAATTTTGCTACTGATTTGGGTGAATCGGCCGCTGCCCGACCAGCTCCGCCAGCTAGTTAAAATCTTCGCTTTCGTCCTCGCCTTGAGAGCGCTTTCGCAGCGGGACGTTTTCACTTCATAAAGTTCCCATGAGCAACGCCCCCACCCAACCGGTCCAGCCTGTCGATCAACCCGGCCTGGAATCTCTGTCCAAATCATTTGAGCCTGCCGCACTAGAAGCGCATTGGGGCACGGCTTGGGAGCAAAGCGGCATGTACGAGCCGACGCTGGACGCGGCCAAGCCGTCGTTTGCGGTTCAGCTGCCACCGCCCAACGTGACTGGCACGCTGCACATGGGTCATGCGTTCAATCAGACCATCATGGACTCGCTGACGCGCTATCACCGGATGTCGGGCGAGAACACACTGTGGGTGCCAGGCACCGATCACGCGGGCATTGCGACGCAGATCGTGGTGGAACGCAAACTGGCGGGCGAAGGCAAGACACGCCACGACCTGGGCCGCAAAAACTTTGTCGCCAAAGTCTGGGAGTGGAAAGAGGAATCTGGCTCGACCATCACGCGGCAAATGCGGCGCATGGGCGACTCAGTCTCCTGGAAGCACGAGTATTTCACCATGGACCCGAAAATGTCCAAGGTCGTCACGTCGACCTTTGTGCGGCTTTACGAGCAAGGCCTGATTTACCGCGGCAAGCGTCTCGTCAACTGGGACCCGATTTTGAAGTCAGCGGTGAGCGACTTGGAAGTTGAGAGTGAAGAAGAAGACGGCTTCATGTGGCACATCCGCTACCCGTTAGCGGACGGCTCGGGCTCCTTGACCGTCGCCACCACCCGCCCTGAAACCATGCTCGGCGACGTCGCGGTGATGGTCCATCCGGAAGACGAACGCTACCAACATTTGATTGGGCAAGCCGTCAAACTGCCGCTGTGCGACCGCGAGATTCCGGTGATTGCCGACGACTACGTCGACATCGCTTTTGGCACGGGCGTGGTCAAGGTCACGCCCGCACATGACACCAACGACTATGCCGTCGGCCAGCGCCACAAGCTGCCGATCATCGGCGTACTAACGCTGGATGCCACCATCAATGACAACGCGCCTGAAAAGTACCGCGGCCTAGACCGCTTTGTAGCGCGCAAGGCCGTCGTTACTGACTTGGAAGCGCAGGGCTTTTTGGTTGAAGTAAAGAAGCACAAGCTGATGGTGCCGCGTTGCGCTCGCACCGGCCAAGTGATAGAGCCGATGCTGACCGACCAATGGTTTGTCGCCATGAACAAGGTCAGCCCTCAAGATCCCACCGGTAAATCGATCGCACAAAAAGCCATTGATGCGGTCGACAGCGGTGCGGTTAAGTTCGTGCCCGAGCAATGGGTCAACACCTACAACCAGTGGATGAGCAATATTCAAGACTGGTGTATTTCGCGCCAGCTCTGGTGGGGTCATCAAATCCCGGCCTGGTACGACGAAGACGGCAAAGTCTATGTCGCTGAAAACGAAGCTGCGGCCCAAGCTCAAGCCCCCAGCAAGACGCTGCGCCGTGATGAAGACGTGCTCGACACGTGGTATTCATCTGCGTTGGTGCCTTTCTCATCATTAGGCTGGCCAGAAAAAACCAAAGAGCTGGATCTTTTCTTGCCGTCCAGCGTGCTGGTCACCGGCTACGACATCATCTTTTTCTGGGTCGCCCGGATGATCATGATGACGACGCACTTCACTGGCCAAGTGCCTTTTCACCACGTGTACATCCACGGCTTGGTGAAAGACGCACAGGGCAAAAAAATGAGCAAATCCGAGGGCAATGTGCTGGACCCGGTTGATCTGATTGACGGCATTGAGTTAGCGCCGCTGCTCGACAAGCGCTCACAAGGCTTGCGCAAACCCGAGACCGCGCCGCAAGTGCGCAAGAATACCGAGAAAGAATTTCCGGCAGGTATTCCTGGTTACGGCGCTGATGCGCTGCGCTTCACTTTTGCCTCGCTGGCCAGCTTAGGCCGCAGCATCAACTTCGACAGCAAGCGCTGCGAAGGCTACCGCAATTTCTGTAACAAGCTGTGGAACGCCACCCGCTTCACGCTGATGAACTGCGAAGGCCAAGACTGCGGGCTCGAAAAACACACCAAAGAGCAATGCCAACCCGGTGGTGAATTTCACAACTACATGAGCTTCTCGCAAGCCGACCGCTGGATTGCTTCGACGCTGCAACGCGTTGAAGCTGACGTGGCCAAAGGCTTTGCGGACTACCGGCTCGACAACGTCGCTGGCAGCCTTTACCAGTTTGTCTGGGATGAGTTTTGCGACTGGTATCTAGAAATCGCCAAGGTGCAAATTCAAACTGGCACCGAGACCGAGCAACGCGCCACGCGCCGCACCTTGATCCGCACGCTGGAAGCTATTTTGCGTTTGGCGCATCCTGTGATTCCATTCATCACTGAAGAGCTCTGGCAAAAAGTCGCGCCGGTTGCCGGCTTGCCGGGCCGTTTCATCAGTGAAGCACATTACCCGACCAGCCAGCCACAGAAAATTGATGCGCAAGCGGAGGCTCACGTCGCCAAGCTGAAGACGCTGGTCGACGCCTGCCGCAATCTGCGGGGTGAAATGAATGTGTCGCCCGCCCTGCGCATGCCCCTGCTGGTGCTCGGCGACGCCGACTTCATGCGCGCAGCCGCGCCAGTCATCAAGGCGCTAGCCAAGCTCAACGACGTGCAGGTGTTTGAAGACGAAGCCACTTGGGCGACGGCCGCGCAAGGCGCTCCAGTCGCCGTGGTCGGCGAAGCACGCATCTGCCTGTTTGTCGAGGTCGATGTGGCAGCAGAAAAAGCCCGTCTTGGGAAAGAAGCCACCCGGCTTGAAGGCGAGCTGATCAAGGTCAACGCCAAACTGGCGAACGAAGCTTTCGTCAACAAGGTGCCGCCAGCCGTGCTGGAACAAGAGAAAAAGCGGCTGACCGACTACACCGCCACGCTTGAAAAACTCCGGGGCCAATTGGCCCGTTTGAACTGACGATCGCGCCCTCGCGGCACGAAGGGCGTCGGACAACAGCGTGCATTCATGTCAGACCAGATCTTTTTGGTTCGTGAGTGTCGCTTTTGAGCTTGCAAACAGCGCAGCCTGTGTTACTTTGGACTTAACCCGATACCCATTTACAGGAAGCACATGACCCAACGCACCACCGTCCGAAAAGCCGTTTTCCCCGTCGCAGGCCTCGGCACCCGATTTTTGCCCGCGACCAAAGCCCAGCCCAAAGAGATGCTGCCCATCGTCGACAAGCCGCTGATTCAGTATGCCGTCGAAGAAGCCTACGCAGCCGGTATTCGCCACATGATCTTTGTGACTGGCCGAAACAAGCGCGCCATTGAAGACCATTTCGACACCGCTTATGAGCTCGAAAGCGAACTCGAAGCCGCGCACAAAGACAAGCTATTGACACTGCTTCACTCCGTCGTACCTGACGACATTTTTTGCTCGTATGTGCGTCAGCCGCGCTCGCTAGGCCTAGGCCACGCCGTGCTGTGCGCAGAGCACTTGGTCGGCAACGAACCGTTTGCCGTGGTGCTGGCCGATGACTTGATGGTCGGAGCGCCACCCGTGCTGTCGCAAATGGTGACGCAGTTCAAGGAATTGCAGCAATCCATCATCGCCGTGCAAGAAGTGCCCGATGCGCACACGCGACGCTACGGCATTGTGGCTGGCGATGAAGTCAGACCAGGGCTCATCAAGATTTCTCGCATGGTTGAAAAGCCTGCGCCGGAAGTGGCACCGTCACGCATGGGCGTCGCGGGCCGCTACATCCTCACGCCCGGTGTGTTTGACCAGATTCGCCAGCAAGCCGGTGGCGTCGGCGGGGAGATTCAGCTCACAGACGGTATTGCCGGCCTGATGAAGCATGAGAGCGTGTACGCCTTCCAATACCAAGGCAAACGCTACGACTGCGGAAGCAAAGAAGGTTTTCTAGAAGCCACCGTTGAATTGGCCTTGCAACACCCAGAAGTGGGTGCGCATTTCAGGGCCTATTTGAGTCAGCTGCAGCTCGCCGAAAATTTGAACGGGGCACCACTGCGAGCTATCGCCTGAATGTGAATCAGCGCCGTTTGAGCACGTGAATAAAATCCGTGCCGACGGTCTGCTGCTCCACCAAATCATTGCCGGTTTGCTTGGCAAAGGCTTGAAAATCACGGGTCGAACCCGCGTCGGTTGACACCACTTTCAGGAGCTGCCCGCTGGTCATGTCGGCCAGCGCCTTCTTGGCCTTCAAGATAGGCAGCGGGCAATTCAGTCCACGGGTGTCGAGTTCTTTGTCAATGTTCATGAGTATCTTTCAGCCCGGAGACTTTTAACTTGACCGTGAAGTCCAGTAGGTAGGTTTGTTGTTTTGATTTTAAGCAGAACAATCCTGCGGCAAGTTGTGGCCAAACTAAAACCGTATCAGACGATGGCTCTCTTGGACCACTCCATAAATGTGGGCGTGTGCCCGCGTGACGTGAGAAAGTCCGCCACCGCATAGCCGGTTCCAGCAGGCCAGCACACCACGTCTTCGAACGCATACAACTTGTAATCCGCCAGCTCCGGCGACAGCTTGACCTCACCGCTACACACCGCGTGGTAAGCAATGATGATCTGGTTCATTCGCTGAAAATCATAGACGCCAATGAGCTTGAGCGCACTGGTGCTCAAGTTGGTTTCTTCGGCGATCTCGCGCTCAATACCGCCTTCAGGCGTCTCGCCGGCTTCCATGAACCCCGTGATCAGCGCGAACTTTTCGCCCGACCAAGCTGCATTGCGTGCCAGCAAAATTTTGCCTTCGTACTCCACCACCGCGGCCAACACGGGCGTCGGATTGTTCCAGTGCGTGTAGTCGCAATGGGTGCATCGCAAGCGGGCTTTGGGGCCGCCGTCTTCGACTTGCGTCACCATCCCTAGCGGCGTAGCGCAACTGGGGCAAAACTTGAATTCATGGGTCATGCAGTCACTCCAGCTCAGGCCGGGAAAACGCCGGTCGACAAATATCGATCACCGCGGTCGCAGACGATGAACACAATCACGGCGTCGCGCACAGTCTTGGCGATATCTTGCGCCACCCAGCAGGCACCCGCAGCCGAAATGCCGGCAAAAATACCTTCTTCGCGCGCCATGCTTCGACACATGTCTTCCGCGTCAAGCTGACTCACCAGTACCAATTGATCGACATGTTTCGCGTCATAAATCTTCGGCATATAAGCCTCTGGCCATTTGCGAATACCCGGAATGCGCGAGCCTTCACTCGGCTGGGCACCGACGATTTGAATCGCCGGATTTTGCTCTTTCAGATAACGCGAGACGCCCGAGATGGTGCCTGTGGTGCCCATCGCGCTGACAAAGTGCGTCACCTTGCCGGCGGTGTCTTTCCAGATTTCGGGGCCGGTGGTTTCGTAATGAATGCGCGGATTGTCATCGTTGGCGAACTGGTCGAGCACCCTGCCCTTGCCTTCGTGCTGCATGCGGTCGGCCAAGTCACGCGCGTACTCCATGCCGCCCGACTTGGGCGTGAGAATCAGTTCTGCACCAAAGGCCTTCATGGTTTGCGCGCGTTCAATCGAGAGGTCCTCCGGCATGATCAGCACCATGCGGTAACCCTTGATAGCCGCCGCCATAGCCAGTGCAATACCAGTGTTGCCAGAAGTTGCCTCAATCAGCGTATCCCCGGGTTGAATGTCACCGCGCTCTTCAGCGCGCTTGATCATCGACAAAGCCGGCCGGTCTTTGACCGAGCCTGCTGGATTGTTGCCCTCAAGCTTGCCCAGTAAAACGTTATTGCGCTCACGGTTTTCAGCGGCTTGAATGCGTTGCAATGCGACCAGCGGCGTGTTGCCGATGGCGTCTTCGATGGTCTTGTAATTCATAGCCTCACACTGTGCCATAACTTGAGGATTGATACTTTCAGCCTTTTAGCGTGTAGACCATTCGCGTTGATGGGGGCTAGAAGTTGCCGATATCAACTAAAAGCTATCCCTCATTTTTTTACTTTAATTGTGCTAAATTTCTCGCGCTATTTGTAGATTAACAAGTTTCCCATTTCAGAAAGCACTCTATGCCCAGGGTCAAGGTCGGTGATTTGACAATGAACTACACCGTGAGGGGTGAGGGAGACTGGCTTGTGATGGTGGGTGGATATGCGAGCGGAAATTGGTCATCGTGGGGTCCGCAGCTTGATCTCGCCGCGCAACAATTTAAGGTCTTGGCATTTGACAACCGAGGCATAGGCGGCACCGATGCACCCGACGCGCCCTACACAACCCAGATGCTGGCCAAGGATGCACTAGGTCTGATGCAGGTGCTGGATATTTCGCGAGCCCACGTCATGGGCAAATCTTTGGGCGGCGCCATTGCCCAATGGATGGCCATCTTTCAACCCGACAGTGTTCGAAGCTTGGCGATGACCTCGACTTTTGCCCATCTCGGACCTCGCGGCCGCCACATGGTGGAGTGGTGGTTGGCGTCCGCTAAGTCGATGGGTATAGACCGCTGTTTCCTAGCCGGCCTCCTGACCTACTTCTACTCAGAACGGTACTGTGAGTTGAACCAAGAAAAGATCGAAAAATCCATTGAGACCATGCTTCAGGTCAACCGCCCCCTGCATGGCTACCTTCATACCGGTCACAGCTTGCTGACCCACGATTCGCGAGACCGGCTTTGCGACATAGAGTGCCCGACTCAAATCCTCACTGGTCAAAACGACATCATCACCAGCCTTGAGCAAAGTCAGGGGATCGCGAAGCGAATCCCCCATTCTGAAGTTCTGATTTTTGAAGACACCTTGCACGGATTCATGGCTGAAAGGCCTGAAGCGTTCGACTCGATGCTGCAGTTCTTTGCAAGAAACTGAGACGTTTTTCCAACTGAGCCAGCCCATAAGGTGCCATTATGAAATTGAACAGTGTCGCAACGAAAGTCTGCTTAGCGTTCGTCTGTTACTGGGTCCTTGCTTCCCACGCCCAGAACTGGCCCAGCAAGTCAGTGAAAATTATTTTGCCCTTTGCAGCAGGTGGCGGCGGTGATACGGTGATGAGACCGATTGCCCAAAAATTGTCCGAGGCGCTTGGCCAGCAAGTGATTCTTGAAAACCTGCCTGGTGTTGGTGGCGCGCTTGGCATGCGGGCGGCCATACGCACGCCGACAGACGGGCATACCTTCGTGATGATCTCCAACACGCACGCGATCATTGAGACGCTGCAGCCGAATCTCGGCTACTCGACGCTCAAAGATTTTGTGCCAGTGACCGCCATGGCGGTTTTCCCGCTCATTCTGGTGGTCAATCCAGCCCTGCCGGTGAAGACAACTCAGGAGTTGCTCGCATATGCAAAAAGCCACCCGGGCAAACTCAATTACGCGTCATCAGGGACCGGAACCATCTATCACTTGATCACTGAACAGTTCAAGTATTTGACGGCTACAAACATGGTTCATGTCCCCTACAAGTCAAGTGCCGTGGCGAGGACTGACCTCATAAGTGGGCAGGTCGATCTGATGATTGACGGCATGGCCACCATGAAGCCTTTTGTAGAAAGCGGTCGAATTCGCGCGCTGGGAGTAACTTCGTCAGGGCGTAACGTGACCATGCCCCAAGTTCCACCCGTTGTTGAGACTGTTCCAGGCTTTGTAGAGGAGGCTTGGGTCGGAATGATGGCCCCAGCAGGAACACCTCAGGTGGCTGTTGACCGCTTCAGCGCTGAAATTGTCAAACTGCTTGCGAATCCTGAGATTCGAAAGTTTTATGCAGATCAGGGAACAATTTCACAAGGGAGCACGCCAGCAGCCTTCGGTGCGGTTATCAAAGCAGATATCGACAAGTGGGCGCAAGTCATCAAAGTGGCCCAAGTCAAGGTGGACTGAGATGTTTGAATTAAAAAGTGTAGGTACGCCACATAAGAGACATTAGGAGCTGCAAATAGGATCTCGAATATTCTCATCATCCAGAGTCTCACCCTGTGCCATAATCTAAGGCTTGATATTTACCGCCCGGGTGGTGAAATTGGTAGACGCAGGGGACTCAAAATCCCCCGCCGAAAGGCGTGCCGGTTCGATTCCGGCCCCGGGCACCAAACTGAAAAGCCGTAAGTTCTCTGAACTTACGGCTTTTTCTTTTTTCAATCCCGCAACTGCTCCGCCACAAACTGGCGAAATAAACCCATCGACGGCGCCTCTGTGCGCCTGAGCAGTGTGACAAACGCAAAGCGCGCGCCACTGGTCAAGGCTGGCTCGATCACCAATTCTGCGAGTTCTCCTGCCTCAATAGCGCTACGTGCGGCGGCGAGGATACCGAGATAAATGGCGTCCGATGCCTTGACCGTCTGTATCAGGCTGGGAATGTCATCACAGCGCAAGCTCACGGCTTGCTGCGGATCAGCCCGCGGCCCAAAGCGGTTGACTAGAAGATGAGCGACTTCAGCGCTCAGTGGCGTGGAAGCCAGTGGGTAGCGCAGTATGTCTTCAAAAAACATCGGCCTGCCGGTCTTCAGCAACGGGTGACCGCTGCGGCAGACAAAGCCGGTACGCAGCTCGGTCAGATTTTCTATGTTCAGGTCGGGCGCTGGCGCGATGCGGCGAACGTCGATCACCAGAGCGTCGAGCGACCGCTGTCGCAGTTGCATCAGCTGCAGTTCGGTCGCGCCGGGCGACATGCTGACGTGCACGCCTGGATGATGCCTTGCCATATGAATCAGAAACGGGGTCATCAACATCGCGCCCGGACCAGACCCCAGACCGATCCGGATAGAGCCCAAGTCACCTCGCTTGAGAAGCGTCGCACTGCGGCGCAGCTCAGCGGCTTCAAAGACCATGCGTCGGGCTCGCACTGCCACGGCTTGGCCGAGAGGCGTGAGCTCATTGCGCTTGCCCGTACGGTCGATGAGGCGCGCGCCCAAGTCGTCTTCTAAGGTCTGGATGCTGCGACTCAGGGCTGACTGCGTGAGATGTTGCTGCTCGGCGGCGCGGCTGAATGAACCGGTCTCAGCCACGGCCAGCAGGTGTTCCAAGTGTTTAAGGTTCATGATTTCAGCGCATTGAATGAGTAATATGAATAGTAATTACAAAATCAATGCATTGGACACATTTATTCGGGCTATTTAGCATGGCTTCATTCCCATTCCAGAAAGGTATTCCATGAACGCAATCAAGACATTCAGCACCCTGCTGGCAGGCCTTTTGCTGGCCAGCGGCAGCGCATTGGCCCAAACTCAATCCACTTATCCGACCAAACAGATCAATTTGATGGTGCCCTACCCGGCGGGCGGCCCGTCCGATTCGATCGCACGGATTTTCACCGTGCCCTTGGCCAAGGAACTCGGCCAACAAGTCATCGTAGAAAACCTAGGCGGCGTTAGCGGCGCGCTGGCTGCGCAGAAAGTGCTGGCCGCACCCGCCGACGGCTACTACTTGTTTCAAGGCTCGCCCAACGAGGTGATCCTTGCTGCGTTGGCCAATGCGGCCGTCAAAGTCAAGGCCGAGGACTTTCGCCTCGTTCACCCGGTGGCCGATGCAGTGATGGTCTTCGTCGTACGCAAAGACTTGCCCGTTAACAATGTCGACGAATTGATCGCGCTGGCCCGCAAATCAGCCAACCAGCCGCTGACCTATGGCAGCGTGGGCATCGGCTCGCTCTACCACCTGATCCTCGAAGACGTGCAGCAGCGCACGGGCACGACGCTGACGCACGCACCGTACAAAGGCAATGCGCCCTTGCTGCAAGACTTGGGCGGCGGACAGATCGACTTTGCCGTGCTGGTGTACAGCGCCGGCATGGGCGCGTTGGCCGAGCAAGGCCGGCTCAAGGTGATTGGTCAGCTTGGCGCGCAGCGGTCTGAACTACTGAAAAACGTGCCAACCGCCAGCGAAGGCAAAGAGCTGAAGCACTTTTCATACAAAATTTGGAGTGGCCTCATGGTGCCCAAGAACACGCCAGAAAGCGTGGTTCAACGGCTGCACAAGGCGGTCGGCGCGACGCTGCAGGATCCCTCGGTACGCTCGCAACTGGCTGCACAAACGCAGCTCGCATCGCCGCCGATGTCGCTGGCAGACTCAGCCAAGTTCTACGAGGCAGAGACCTCGCGTTACCGCGCCATCGCCAAGTCGATCAACTTGCAGCCGCAATGAAGCACATTGAGACTTTGCCCATGAACACGCTTCTTGAAGAACTTCACGCACAGGCCGACGCCTTCATCGCTCTGCGGCGTGACATCCACCGCCACCCTGAACTGGCGTTCGACGAGCACCGCACTTCAGCCTTGGTGGCCGACAAGCTGCAAAGCTGGGGCTACGCGGTTGAGCGTGGTCTGGGCGGCACCGGCGTGGTCGGGCAACTGGTGCGCGGAGTCGGCAGGCGCCGGCTCGGCTTGCGTGCAGACATGGACGCGCTGCCGATCGACGAGGCTACCGGTTTGAACTATGCCAGTTGCCACTCCGGCGTGATGCATGCCTGCGGCCACGACGGCCACACGGCCATGCTGCTCGCCGCCGCCCAGCACTTTGCACAGCGCGGGGACTTTTCGGGCACGCTGAACCTGATCTTTCAGCCAGCCGAAGAAGGCGGTGGGGGTGCTCTGCGGATGATGGACGACGGCCTGTTCGACAAATACCCCTGCGACGCGATCTTTGCGATGCACAACATGCCCGGCGTGCCCCAAGGCCGGCTGGTGCTGCGCGAAGGCGCGGCCATGGCCTCGTCAGACTACGTCACCGTCACGCTCACCGGCGTGGGCGGCCATGGCGCCATGCCGCACCGCGCGGTCGACCCCATCGTGGCAGCGGCCAGCATCGTCATGGCGCTGCAAACCATCGTGTCGCGCAATATCGACCCGCTGCACATGGCCGTGGTCACCGTCGGGGCGCTGCATGCCGGCAAAGCCAACAACGTGATCCCGCAAAGCGCGACGCTGGAGATCAGCGTGCGAGCGCTAGACCGCGACGTCCGCGCCAAGCTGGCGCAACGCTTCAAGACACTCATCAACGCGCAGGCTGAAAGCTTTGGCGTCACAGCGAAAATCGACTGGCGGCCCGGCTATGCGGTGCTGGTCAACACGCCCACAGAAACCGCCTTCGCCCGCGAAGTCGCGATTGAACTGGTCGGCGCAGAGCAGGTGACTTTGCAAGGACCAGCCGTGACCGGGAGTGAAGACTTTGCCTTCATGTTGGAACGCGTGCCCGGCAGTTATCTGTTGATTGGCAACGGCGATGGCGACAGCGCTGGCGCCTGCATGGTGCACAACCCCGGCTACGACTTCAACGACGCCAACTTAGCCATTGGCGCGGCGTATTGGGTGCTGCTGGCGCAGCGCTTTTTGGTGTGAGCCCGAGAGGCTTGTTGCACGTACAAGCGTTGCGACATCAAACTCACGGTCACCCACTACCTTCTTGTCAAAAGGTAGGGTGCAGTTCAAACCATGACCTGCACGCCTACGCGGCGCGAACCTCAGTCGCCACAAAAGCCGGCCGAGCCTGCTTGTAAGCATCCTCAACCACCCCCGCAACCATCTCAGCGGTCACGGCAGACAGAGTCCAACCCAGATGACCGTGGCCTGTGTTGTAAAAAACACAGGGCGATGTGCCTCGGCCGACACGTGGCAGCATGTTGGGCATCATGGGCCGCAAACCTGCCCAAGGCACCACGCTTTGAGTGCTCACACCGGGAAAGCATTGCTGGACCCAGTCAATAAGGGGTTTGATCCGGTCAGCGCGAATATCGCGGTTGTAACCATTGAACTCGGCGGTTCCGGCGACTCGAAAACGGTCTTGACCGAGACGACTGGTGACCAATTTGGTGGCGTCGTCCAGCAAGCTGACCTCGGGTGCGCTGACTTGACTTTGCGCGTCATCTAGATTCACAGTGATGGAGTAGCCTTTGACCGGGTAAATATTCACGCGGTCACCCAAGCTAGAGGCAAGGGCACGGCTGGCCGTGCCAGCGCAAACCACCACAGCGTCAAACACCGAACTTGTCTTGTTCGCCCCATGACCGACGGTCACGCTGGCCTGCTTGCCCTTGGTGCTGACGGCGCTGACGTCTTGCTCATACAGGCACTTCACCCCTTTGCGCACAGCGGCTTCGGCCAAGCCTCGGGTAAAGCGGTGAATGTCGCCCGTAGCATCGCTTTCAGTGAAATAGCCACCGTGGTACTGCCCTGCCAGCGTTGGCTCGATGGCGCGCATTTCTTGCGGCGTCACGGCCCGGCGTTGCAGTCCGCCGGCAGCCAGCAGTTTGGATACCTCACCCGCATGATCGAAGCTGGCTTTGTCGCGGTAAATATGCAGAATACCTTTGGTCTTCAAATCAAACTCAATGCCTTCTTGCTGGGCCCAGGCGAACAGATGTTCGCGCGCAGCAATCGCCAAGCGCGTGGTTTCAATCGTGTTGCTGCGGTAGTTCGGAATGTTGACCACAAACTCGGCAAACCAAGATATCTTGTGCCAGCTCGGCTTGGGGTTGACCAGCAGCGGAGCGTCGCTCCTGAGCATCCATTTGAGCCCTTTGAGGATGGTCGACATGTTGTTCCAAACCTCGGCGTTGGAGGCCGAGAGTTGGCCACCGTTGGCAAATGATGTTTCCATCGCCGCGTAGCGATTTTTTTCAAACAAGGTGACTGAAAAGCCACGCTTGACCAGCGCATAAGCTGTGGTGACGCCCGTGATGCCGCCACCGATAACTGCGATATTTTTCATGATGCATAAAGTCCAAAACGTCAAAGGGTTGGGCCCGAACGCAATGGCGTAGCAGGCACCCCCTCTGTTCTGGACCTGAGAGATTCACAAGCACTCGCAGCAGCGAGTGTTGTTTGCTCCTTCGGTGCACTGCAGGACGAATCTGCTGTGGCTCTTCAGAGATCAATAGTGATATCGGTCCTTTTGCCTGAGAGTTTCCGGGGTGGTTGCTCCTTCGGCGCTGGGCATAACGCAAGTGGCACCCAGACTCTTCCGATATCAAGTTGGCAAAAGGCCGATTGATACAAGGCTTTCGTCAAAAAAGCCAAGCTGAGAAGATAGCACGAAAAAGGCTCTGCCTTGCAAAAAAAAGAGATACTCAGCAGCATGGCAACCCATCAAAAACCCCTTCATCAACTCGATGCTTGGCAAGCCGCCGAAGCGCTGGCCCGACGCGACATTCAGTCTGTTGACTTGGTGCGTGCTTGCCTAGACCGCATTGATCAGCGTGACGCAGAAGTGCATGCGTTCGTGCGACTGAATGCAGATGCAGCCTTGGCGTTGGCTCGAACGTTGGACGCTGGCCCGGTGCGCGGGCTGCTGCACGGACTGCCGTTTGGCGTGAAAGATTTACTCGACACCGCAGACCTGCCCACGGCCTATGGCTCCCCAATTTATGCCGGCCAACAGCCGCTGGCCGATGCAGCAGCTGTTGCCTTGTGCCGCGAAGCTGGTGCGGTCTTGCTAGGCAAAACCGTGAGCACCGAGTTGGCCAACATGACCTCTGGCATCACGCGTAATCCGCACAACCTCCAGCACTCACCCGGCGGTTCTTCGAGCGGTTCAGCTGCGGCTGTGGCTGACTGCATGTTGCCCTTGGCGCTCGGTACGCAGACCGCGGGCTCGCTCATTCGGCCAGCGGCTTTTTGCGGCATCGTGGGCTACAAACCCAGCCACAACCGGGTCAGCAGAGCTGGCGTTAAAAGTCTGTCAGAGACGCTGGACACCATTGGTGGTTTTGGCCGGAGTGTGCGCGATGTGGGCTTGCTCGGAGCCGTGCTCACCGGCGATAAGCGGCTGGCGGATCCGCAAAATTTCGATAGCTCGGCGATCGCTGCACCGCGCATCGCCCTGTGTGCCACGCCCGACTGGTCCTTGGCCGATGAAGACTCGCAGCAAGCATGGAAGCTGGCTGACAAAGCCCTAGCGGGCTACGTCCAGCAGGTGGCGCTGCCGGCTGAACTACACGGGCTGGTGGCTAGGCAAAAAGCCGTTCAGGCGTTTGAAACAGCTCGTTCGCTGCGCCATGAACACCGGCACCATGCGCAACAGTTGAGTGCACCCCTGTTAGCGCTGCTTGAAGAAGGCATGTGCATCGATGGCGAAACGCACGCGCACAACTTACAGGCGGTGGCCCATCAACGCCATGTCGCCGCCGAGCTGTTCCGCAATCACGATGTGTTGCTGGCCCCGAGCACCGTGGGGGAAGCACCGGCAGGGCTGGCAACCACAGGAGACCCCTTGTTTTGCCGTGGCTGGACGCTGCTCGGACTGCCGTGCATTCACCTGCCCTTTACGCGCGGCCGCAAGGGCTTGCCGGTTGGCCTGCAACTGGTGGGGCGCTTTGCTGACGACCATCGGCTATTGGCCGCGGCACATTGGGTTCATGAGCGACTGACGCGCTGAACTGCAATCCCCCCGATTCAAGCAGGGAAATCGAATCAGGCGCATTCTCGTTTTGCGCATCCTCGCGTCATTTTTTGGAGCAGCGTCATGCATGCCTCAAGTCTTCGATTCAAGCGTCCCGATCTGGCCCTCATGGCGGCGGTTATTTTTCTGCTGACCAGCGTATCGTCAGCCTACGCCGCGACTCAAAAATCGAGTCCAGCCCAAACGCAAATAAACGCCCTTAGCCACGCCAGCGCCGCCGTGGTGGGCATCCAAGTGACCGCCACAGAGGGCGCACGCTCCGCGCGCTCACTGGGTCAGGAGCGAACAGGTTCTGGCGTGGTGATTGGAGCCGATGGCTTGGTGTTGACGATCGGCTATTTGATGCTGGAGGCGCAGCAAATCGAGATCGTCACACAAGATGGGAAAACGCTGCCGGCAGTAGCCGTGGCTTACGACATTGCCACAGGCTTTGGTTTGGTCAAACCGCTGCTGCCGCTGCGTGGGGTGAAGCCCGTCAACCTGGGCAGCCAACAAGATCTGAAAACTGGCGAGCCCTTGATAGTCGTGACAGGGGCCACGGCTGAAGGGCAAGAAAGCGACGTCAGCATGACACAGCTGGTCAGCAAGCGGGCTTTTTCAGGAACATGGGAATACCACATTGACACAGCTCTTTTCACCAGTCCACCGGTCACCGCGGGTGGAGGCAACCACAGTGGTGCACCCTTGTTCAATCAGCGCGGTGAGTTGCTCGGCATTGGCTCTTTGCTGGTGGCGGATGCGCTGGGTGAAAACAATCGCGTGCCGGGCAACATGTTTGTGCCGGTCGATTTACTCAAGCCGATACTCGACGAATTACAGCGTTCAGGCAGCAGCCAACAAAGCCACCGACCTTGGCTCGGTTTGACGTCGACTGAGCAAGCCGGCCGTGTGCAGATCATCCGCGTGAGTGAGGACAGCCCAGCCGAGGTCGCCGGCTTGGAGCCCGGCGATGTGGTGCTAGCGGTGGACGACAGCAAGGTCGCCACCTTGGAGAGTTTTTACAAAAAGCTGTGGGCTCGCAGCAGTCCTGACGCACCAGTGACACTGACGGTGCTGCAAGGCGCTGACATTAAAACCGTGGTGCTAAAACCGCAAGATCGGATGCTGTCGCTGAAGCGACCGGCGGGGATTTGAGACGCGCAAAGATGGTGCATTGCCTGGCTACACACCAGCGGCCAAGCCTTCAAGCACGGTCGGGTAACGCAACTGAACGCGCAGCTCGCGCTTGAGGCGCTGGTTATCCAAGCGGCGGGACTCGCCCATGAAACTTAGCAACATCAAGGGCAACTGCTGCTGCGCCGTGTGACGAGACAAACGCGGCGGCGGTGGCAAGCCGTAAAGGCCTGCAGCCAAATCGAAATAGTCACCCATTTTGAGTTCGGTGTCGTCGCTGACATTGGTGGTGCGCTGCGACTTACCGCGCCAAAGCGCAGCAATGCAGGCGCGGGCCAAGTCATCGGCATGAATGTGGTTGGTGTAAACGTCGTCGTCAGCTTGCAGCACGGCCGTGCCTTTGAGCAAACGATTTCGCGGCGTGCCGCCTTCCCGGTTCGGCGCGTAAATACCGGGAATGCGCAAGGTGTGCACACGCGTACCGGTGGCGCGACCAAAAAATCGCAGTTGTTGTTCGGCATCAACACGGCGCTGGGCACGCGGCGTTCCTGGGTTGACGCTGCGTGCCTCATTGACCCACTCGCCTTCGCAGTCGCCGTAAACACCGCTGGTGGAGCCATAGACCACGGCGTCCGGCAAGCCGCGCAAGCGCAAGGCGCGCAGCAAGGCCAGTGTGCGCGGGTCGCGCCGCCAGTCCGACAAGTTCTCACTTGGCGGCGGTGCCAAGTGCACAACTCGCGTGGCGATACCCGACAGACGGCGCAGCGTGTCGGACTGGTCTAAATTACCCAGCAGAGGCGTGATGCGTTGAAGGCGAAAAGCGTCAACTTTGTCCGCCGACGACGTCAGCGCCAGCAACCTGATGCGCGGCGGCAACTGGGCGGCTACGCGCTGACCGACATCGCCACAACCGACGATGAGAACACGCTGACGGCGAAATCGAAATGGCAGAGCGCCGAGGAGATTGGGCATAAAACGAATAAAAGCGAATGAAGTCGAATAAGGGTTCAGAAAAAGAACGAAAGCGTCACCATCTCGCGGGGCTTCGATTTGGAGGCAAAATTGAAGGCTTTGCTAAAACCGCAACACCCCCTGAAGCCCTAGGGCCCAGAGACACATCAAAGATACCAAGGATAACAACATGAGTTTCAACGTGACTGTGCAGCCCAGCGGCCGCAGCTTCAGCGTCAACCCCGACGAGGCTTTATTGGCCGCCGCTATTCGCCAAGGCATCGGCCTGCCCTACGGTTGCAAAGACGGTGCCTGTGGCTCGTGCAAATGCAAAAAGCTGGAAGGCACGATCAGCCACGCTCCGCATCAGCTCAAAGCCTTGTCGCACGACGAGGAAGCCAACGGTTTTGTATTGACCTGCTGCGGCGTTCCCCAAAGCGACGTGGTGCTGGAGTCACGCCAAGTGACCGATGAGAGCGCATTCCCGATCAAGAAAATGCCGGTACGCGTTAACAGCCTGACTCGACTCTCAAGCGATGTCATCGCCCTTCGACTGCAGTTGCCGGCCAGCGATGTCTTCAAGTACCACGCCGGTCAGTATGTTGAGTTTTTACTGCGTGACGGTGACCGCCGCAGTTACTCGATGGCCAATGCACCGCACACGCAAACCGAATCGCCGGGCGTCGAGTTGCACATTCGGCACATGCCAGGCGGCAAATTCACCGACCAAGTGTTTAGCTCCATGAAGGAAAAAGACATCCTGCGCATTGAAGGGCCGTACGGCAGTTTCTTCTTGCGTGAAGAGAGCACCAAGCCGATGGTGCTGCTGGCCTCGGGCACGGGCTTCGCACCGATCAAAGCGCTGATTGAGCACCTGCAGCACAAAAACATCCAGCGGCCTGCCGTGTTGTACTGGGGCGGCCGTCGCCCGAGCGATTTGTATATGAACGACTGGGTCGTGGCCCGGCTGGCCGAGATGCCACAGCTGCGCTATGTGCCGGTGGTGTCCAACGCCCTGCCTGAAGACAACTGGGCGGGCCGAACCGGTTTTGTGCACCAAGCCGTGCTGCAAGACTTTGCGGACTTGTCGGGGCATCAGGTCTACGCGTGCGGAGCGCCCATCGTGGTCGACTCAGCCAAGGCCGATTACATCCAGCTGGCTGGCTTGCCAGAAGAAGAGTTTTTTGCCGACTCATTCACGACGGAAGCGGACAAGGCCAAAGCCTTGGCTTGAAACAACCCATCACGATGACAGCCCCAAAAACCATGCTTGCGTTATCCAAACGCTTCTCGCCAGTTCGACGAGTGTTCACTGCCAGTTGCATCGCCGTGCTAGCGCTGGGTGGTCAAAGCGCTTTGGCACAGAACACGCAGAATAAAGTCATGCGCATCATCGTGCCTTACGCGCCGGGCGGTCCGATCGACGTGACCGCGCGCCTGATGGCCGAACGCGTGAAGGATTCTCTAGGCACGGTCATCATTGAAAACCGGCCAGGCGCCGGTGGCAACATCGGCGTCGACGCCATTGCCAAGGCTGCACCAGACGGCCTGACGATCGGCATCGCGGCTGTTGCCACACACGCCATCAACCCGTGGTTGTACAGCAAAATGCCCTACAACGCCGCCACGGATTTCGCGCCCATCACGCAGATGCTGCGCGTGCCGAATGTGCTGGTCATCAACGCCGACACCGCGCATCGATTGAACATCAACACGCTGACTGATTTGATTCGCTACGCCAAGTCGAATCCGGCCAAATTGAATTACGCCAGCGGCGGCAACGGCAGTGCGGGCCATCTGGCCGGTGAAATGTTCAAGAAAGAAGCCGGCATTTTTGCGCTGCACATCCCGTATAACGGCGGCAACCCGGCCCAGCTGGCCTTGCTCAGCGGCCAAGTTGACTTCAATTTCGACAACCTCGCCACCGCCTCGGCCAACATCAAGGCCGGCAAGCTCAAAGCGCTGGCCGTGACCACCGCCAAACGCAGCGCCACCCTGCCCGACGTTCCAGCTATCGCTGAAACACTCAAAGGGTTTGAAATCGACACGTGGTGGGGACTGGTAGCGCCAGCCGGTACGCCGCACGACGTGGTAACCAAGCTCAACCAGGCTTTTGTCGCAGCGCTGAATTCGCCCGAAACCAAAACGCGCTTTGCCAGCCTGATGGCCGAGCCAGTGGCCAATACGCCTGAGCAGTTTGCTGACTTCATGAAGCAGGAATTGGCAAAATACGAACGCGTGGTGAAGGCCTCTGGCGCGCGGGTGGACTGAGCTTAAAGTGCAAACACGTAGAGATCGCGTCAGTCGCAAAAGAGGCCGTGGCTTACTCGCCTAAGTAAGCAGCCCGAACCCGCGGGTCTGTCAGCAAGTCTTTGGCTTGTCCGGTCATGGTCACCATGCCCGACTCCATCACGTAGCCACGGTCGGCAATGCCCAGCGCGCGGCTGGCGTTTTGCTCGACCAGCAAGATGGTGACACCGCGCGAAGCGACATCGCGGATGACTTCAAAAATCTTGTCGACCATGATCGGCGACAAACCCATGGACGGTTCGTCCAGCAGCAACAATTTGGGGCGACTCATCAACGCCCGCCCCATGGCGAGCATCTGCTGCTCACCGCCTGACAGGGTGCCGGCCAACTGGTCTTGACGCTCTTTCAGTCGGGGAAAAATACCAAACACCATCTCCATGTCGTTGGCGATCTCCGGCTTGTCATTGCGAATGTAAGCGCCCATCTGCAGGTTTTCTGAGATGGACATACGCGCAAAAACACCGCGCCCCTCAGGTACCATCGCCAAGCCATCTCGCACCAGATCCCACGAGCCTTTACCTTGGATGCTTTGGCCCAAATATTCAATGTCACCATCTGCCGCAGACAGCATGCCTGTGATGGCCTTCATGGTGGTGGTTTTGCCAGCGCCGTTGGAGCCAATCAAGGTCACCAGCTCACCTTCATTGACTTCAAAGTCAACACCCTTGACCGCCCGGATGCCGCCGTAAGCGACCTTCAGTCCACTGACTTTGAGGAGTGCCTTACCCGAGTTGATTGCCATATCTTGTGCCATCTGTGACGCCCCTTCAGTGGCCGGTGCCCAAATAGGCGGTGATGACTGTTTCGTTTTTTTGCACGTCAGCGGGCACGCCCTCGGCAATCTGTTTGCCGTAGTCGAGCACTGTCACGCGGTCGCACAAGCCCATGACCAACTTGACGTCGTGCTCAATCAATAAGATGGTGCGCTTGTCTTTGCGGATTTGGTCGATGAGTTCACGGAGCTGCACTTTTTCAGTCGCGTTCATGCCGGCGGCCGGTTCGTCCAAGGCAATCAGCTGTGGGTCGGTCGCCAAGGCGCGGGCGATCTCCAGCCGGCGCTGGTCGCCGTAGCTCAGCGTGCGCGCTTTGAAGTCCGCATATTGAGCAATGCCAACGTACTCTAGCAACTCGTGCGAGCGCTTGGCAATCGCCTTTTCTTCGGCCTTGAAACCGGGCGTTTGAAAGATCGCACCGATCAAGCCGGAGTGAGTGCGAACGTGCCGGCCGACCATGACATTTTCGAGCGCCGTCATCTCAGCAAACAAGCGAATGTTCTGGAAAGTACGGGCAATGCCCGCTTTAGCAACTTCATGCACGGCGCTGGGTTTGTAGGGCTTGCCGGCCAGCTCAAACGTGCCGCTGTCGGGCGTGTATAAGCCGGTCAGCACATTGAAAAATGTGGTCTTCCCCGCACCGTTCGGTCCAATCAGTCCATACACCTGGCCGCGTTCAATATGGATGCCAACATCAGACAACGCCTGCAAACCGCCAAAGCGCTTCGATACACCGCTAACTTTGAGAATGGTTTCGCTCATCTCCATCCTCCTTAAACTTTGGATTTGCTAAGGGACTTGCCGCGCTCGGGCGATGGCCACAGGCCGCGCGGTCGCATCAACATGATGCCGATCATGGCCAGTGCAATCAGCAACTGACGCAAAATAGCGGCGTCCATTCGGCCGCCCGTCATGGCCTGCAACGGCCCGGCCACATGGCGCAGCACTTCAGGCAAAGCCGCCAGCAACAAAGCGCCTAC
>CANFWV010000028.1 GCA_947450695.1 Comamonadaceae bacterium | reverse complement strand
GCACCGGAGAAAACCTTCACCATCAAGGCCGTTGACTCGGCAGCGCCCTCAATCAAACCCACGGTGAATGCGCTCGCACCGAGCGTGGTGACCATGAACATGGGCAGCAGGCTGTGCACCATCTCAGATGAAATATCCATCAACAGGCTGACAAAGCCCAGTGCCCACACACCCTTTGGAATTTGTCGCCATGTGTTGGTGGGGGATGGGGTCACGGTCAATCCTGGAAAGTTGGATTTAAAAAGGCCCAAGATAATGTTGGGTACTTAAAGCCGAAGCAGCACGGCGCCTTCTTTGGGTCAATGATTCCAACGACGGTACTGGCGTCCAGCCCAGAGGCCTAAATCATCCAAGTAGGTGAAGACCACCGGAATCACCAACAGGCTGAGCACGGTGCTGGTGATCAAGCCGCCAATCACGGCAATCGCCATGGGTGAGCGAAAGCTGGTGTCCGCACTGCCCCAGCCCAGCGCAATTGGCATCATGCCGGCACCCATGGCGATGGTGGTCATCACAATCGGTCGGGCCCGTTTGTGGCAAGCGTCCATCAAGGCGTCCCAACGGTTCATGCCGGGCACGGCGGGCTGACCTTCTTTCGCCGGGTGACCGCGCCGCGCTTCAATGGCGTACTCCACCAGCAAAATGGAGTTTTTGGTGGCAATGCCCATGAGCATGATCAAGCCAATCAGCGACGGCATAGAGAAACTTTTTTGCGCCAGCAGCAAACCCACAAAAGCGCCACCAAGCGACAAAGGCAGCGCCGCCAAAATCGTCACCGGATGCAAAAAGCCTTTGAACAACAGCACCAGCACAATGTAAATGCACAGCACGCCAATCATCATGGCCAAGCCAAAGCTGGCAAAGAGTTCGCCCATGACTTCGGCGTCGCCGACTTCAACGATCTTCACGCCCGGCGGCATGCTCTGCAACGATGGCAGTTTTTGCACCGCTTGCGTCACGTTGCCAAGGGGCATGCCTGACAGCTCAATCTCGAAATTGACGTTGCGCTGGCGGTCATAACGGTCGATCACCGCCGGGCCTCCGGCCACCTCAATGCTGGCCACTTGGGAGAGCATGACCGGACCGCGGCTGCCGGGCACCATCAAGCGCTCAAGCACCGACAAGTCTTTGCGTGCATCGGCATTGAGCTTGACGACGATTGGCACTTGGCGCTGTGACAAGTTCAATTTTGGCAAGGCCGCGTCGTAGTCGCCCAAAGTTGCCACACGCAAGGTGTCGCTGATGGCGGCGCTGGTCACACCCAGATCAGCGGCTTTGGCAAAGTCAGGGCGCACCGCGATTTCGGGGCGCACCATGCTGGCGGTTGAGGCGATGGAGCCCAAGCCTTCGATGGTGCGCAGGTCTTTTTCTACCGCCATGGCGGTGCTTTGCAAAGCCACAGCGTCTTCGCCGGTGAGTACCAACACATATTTCTCGCCCGAACCGCCGAGTCCGACCTTGGTGCGCACACCCGGCAATGGCTGCAGCGCGGTGCGAATGTAGTCCTCAATCACTTGCTTGCGCGGTCGGGTGCCGCGCTCGCTGAGCTGAATCGTCAGCGTCGCTTTACGGACCTCTGCGGCACCGCCACCCGTGAATGGATCCGTACCCGCACTGCCGCCGCCGATGGTGGTGTAAATGCTTTTGATATCGGCCAGTTGCATCAGCAGTAAGCGTGCTTTTTCTGCGCTGGCTTGTGTCTGCTGAAGGGTGGAGCCCGGGGGCAGCTCGACGTAGACCTGCGTTTGCGAGTTGTCGTCAGGCGGGATAAAGCCCTTGGGCAAGAGCGGCACCAGCATGATGGAGCCGACGAAAAAAAGCAGCGCCAGCACGATGGTCACCAAGCGGTGCCGTGTGCACCAAGCCACCCAGCCCATGTAGCGGGTCAGCCAGCGCGGTTCGTGCGCTGCGCTGGTGATGGGCTTCATGATGTAGGCCGCCATCATGGGGGTGAGCACCCGCGCCACCACCAAGGAGGCAAACACCGCGAGTGATGTTGTCCAGCCAAACTGTTTGAAGAACTTGCCCGGAATGCCAGACATGAAAGCGGTGGGCAAAAACACCGCGATCAACGTGAAGGTGGTGGCAATGACGGCCAAGCCGATCTCGTCGGCTGCCTCCATGGCGGCTTGGTAAGGGGTCTTGCCCATGCGCAAATGGCGCACGATGTTCTCGACCTCCACAATCGCGTCGTCGACCAAAATACCAATCACCAGCGACAGCGCCAGCAGCGTGACCACGTTGATCGAAAAGCCCAGAAAAGCCATGCCAATGAACGCTGGAATCACGGACAACGGCAACGCCACCGCCGAGACAAACGTGGCACGAAAGTCCCGCAAGAACAGCCACACCACCAACACCGCCAAAATCGCGCCTTCATACAGCAGATGCAAAGAGCCGGTGTACTCCTCCTCCACCGGGGTCACAAAGTCAAAGGCTTCCGTGAGCTCGATATCGGGATTTTTCAGCTGGAAATCGGCCAAGGCTTGGCGCACCAAACGGCCTACGGCCACTTCACTTTCGCCGCGGCTGCGGACCACTTCAAAGCCGACCACAGGCTTGCCGTTCAAACTCGCAGCCGAGCGCAACTCAGCCAGGGTATCGCTGACGGTGGCCACTTGGTCGAGCCGCACGCGTCCGCCGCGTGACGTGGCCAGCTCGATCTGCCCGACCTCTTGTGCGGTCTTGACGGTGGCCAGCATGCGCACGGGCTGCTCGCCGGCGCCTAAGTCCATGCGGCCGCCCGAGCCTTCTTGCTGCACTTGTTTAAGTTGGCGAGACACCTCATACGCGGTGATGCCCAGGGCTTGCAAGCGGTTCACATCGAGCGCAATGCGCACCTCCCGCGTCACGCCGCCAACGCGATTGACCGCGCCCACGCCGCGCAAGGACAGAAGTTTGCGGGTGATCTCGTTGTCCACCAGCCAAGACAGAGCTTCGTCGTCCATGCGGCTGGAGCGCACCGTGTAGGCCAGCACCGGTGTGCCCGCCAAGTTGATTTTTTGCACAATCGGATCGCGCAGATCCCCGGGCAAATCGGCGCGCACGCCTTGAATCGCCGAGCGCACATCGTCCACCGCTTCCTGCACTGGCTTTTCCAGGCGGAACTCGGCGGTGATGGAGACCGTGCCGTCTTGTACTTTGGTGGTGATGTGCTTCAAGCCCTGCAAGGGGGCCAGCGCGTTTTCTAGCTTGCGGGCCACATCGGTTTCTAACTGCGCAGGCGCCGCGCCTGGCAAGCTGGCGGTGACGCTGATGGTCGGCAAATCCAGATCCGGAAAGTTTTGCACTTTCATCGAACCAAACGCAATGAAACCAGCCACCGACAGCAACACAAACAACATGACCGCAGGTATAGGGTTGCGGATCGACCAAGAAGAGACGTTGAGCATGACGGGCTTTACTTGGCTGCAGAGGCTGGCGTTGGATCGGCCGGCACCACGCGCACCGTGTCGCCATGGTTCAAGAACGCCCCGCCACTGAGTACCACCCGCGCATCGGGCGACAAACCGCTTTGCACCTCCAGACGGTCGGCGTTTAAACGCCCGGTACGCACCTTGATCTGGCTGACTTTTTGGTCTGCGCCGACGGTGTAGACGTAGCTGAAACCATCGCGCACCACCACCGCCGTTTGGGGAACAGTCATGGCTTGGCTCTGGCCGAGCGTGATCTCACCTTGTGCGTACATGCCCGCACGGGCAGTGCCCGTGACCGCGGGCAGGTCCACATAGACCAAGGCGTTGCGGGTTTGCGCGTCAACCGAAGGGGCCACCATGCGAACTTTGCCGCGCAACACCTGGCCACTGGCCGCTGTAACTTGCACAGTCGCACCGACTTGAACCCGGCCAATGTCAGCCGCCGTCACTTCAGCGCGCCACTCGAGTCGGCCTTGCCGAATCAAGCGAAACAATTCTGTGCCCGCCGCCACCACGCTGCCCACCGTGGCTTGCCGCGCTGAAATAACGCCCGCATCGGGCGCTTTGACCACGGTTTGCGCCACGCGCAGTTGCTGCAGTTGCACCATCGCCCGCGCCGACTGAACCCTCGCTTGCGCAGACGCCTCGGTGGCCAAGGCTTGACTCAGCTGCGCATTGCTGAAAAAACCTTGCTGCTGCAAAGAGCGCGCACGTTCTGCCTGAACCTTGGTTTCCTGCGCATTGGCCGTCGCCTCGGCCAAACTGCCTTCGGCCTGCGCCAGTTCTGCGCGCAACGTGTCGCTCTGCATCGTGGCCAACACATCGCCGCGCTGTACGCGGTCGCCTACATTGACACGCACCTCGGTGATCTTGATGCCATTCGCCTCAGCACCCACCACCGCTTCTTGCCATGCGGCTAAGGAACCGTTGGCCGGCAGCTTGGCGAGCATCACTTGGGTTGTCGGCAGGCCGGTCGTCACTGTCAACGATGGTTTGGCTTTGGGCGCCGGGGGGGGTGTTTTCTCTTGCGCCATCGCCGAACTCACAACGACAAGCAACCACCCACTCACCCAAACTGAAATATGCATGATTCGATTCGATTCCAAAGTTGGGCCAGAGTTTATTCGAATGCAAAAACCAGCGATCGGTGTATACCATCCCTCCTTTTTACGCATGGTTATATTAATAATAATTGGCTACTTTTTCATTTTCCATCGATCAACACGACTAAAGTCTGAAGCGTAAACTGGCCAATAACGAGCTACCCTTCGTGTGGCTTTAATTCACAGTCGCTATCAATGCCAGCCATCGCCACCATCAACAACCTTCTATAGCAAGCGAACTCGGAATCGCTGGGAGAGATCTTTTACTGCAGCGTCGCAGTCCCGTTGCTTCAAACAAAAATTCAACTGGATCAAATACTTGCAGCAGCACATCGTCGAAACTTAGCGGCGGGCATAACGGGAATGCTTATGTATTAAGGCGGGGAGTTTATTCAAATTCTGGAAGGCCCCAAGCAATCTATTCACAAGACTTTTGAGAATCACATCAGCAAAGCTGCAGGGCATACAGCACTGAATATTGTCTGCCGAAACGAAATTTCCAACCGCAGTTTTGATGACTGGACCATGGATTTTATTGGTTCAGCCGAAATTGAATCTAATATTCATTTCTCGCTTTCCGGCGTATTGATGAATATGTTGACAGCAGAAGCCAATAAAAGGTCACTGTCAGTTGGTGTTCGTGGCTTTTTGTCTATTTTCAATCAAATGCGTCAATCACCTTATCGGTAATTGATTAAAAAATTCCAATGGATCGTCAGCTGACGCATCAGTCCCCTGTTTGAATTTTGGAGTGATTGCTGACCCAATTGAGCCGTCAGTCCTACGACGATCCGCGCTACTACGCAGCCAATATCCTAGATTCCGATGGTTACAGGATCGAGTTGGTGTACAAGGGCAGGCAACCTCGCTAAGTGACCCCACATGAAACATCTATTACTGACAGCGATGGCCGCAGCGACGCTGCTCGGCTGCGCCGCACCTGCTGAAATGGCCTTGTCCCCTGAACCCTTGCCAGTCTTCGCCGCAGGCAGCTTGCGAGAAGCGATGACGGACATTGCGCGTGACTACGAAACCCGCACCGGCCAAAAAATCGCCCTGACCTTCGGCGCCTCGGGCTTGCTGCGTGAACGCATTGAGAAAGGCGACGCTGCATTGGTCTTCGCCTCGGCTGACATCCAGCATCCGCAGCGCTTGGCCAATGCGGGGGCTTGGGGCGCACCTGCGGTGTTCGTGCGCAACAGCTTGTGCGCACTGGCCCAGGCCAGCCTGAAGACAGCGCCGGCCACCTTGCTGGACACCCTGTTGGACCCGACGGTGCGCTTGGGCACCTCCATGCCCAAAGCCGACCCTGCGGGTGACTACGCTTGGGAGCTTTTCCATAAAGCCAACAGCGTCAAGACTGGCGCTTACGCCACGCTGGACGCCAAGGCCTTGAAACTCACCGGCGGTGCAGATTCCCCCAAGGCGCCGGCCGGCCTGAGCCCTTATGCCTGGGTGATGGACACCAACCAAGCCGATCTATTCCTGACCTACTGCACCAACGCAGTGGCCGCACAAAAAGAAGTGCCGCGCTTGGTGGTAGTCGCGCTGCCAGCCAATTTGCAAGTGGGCGCGGCGTATGGCGTGACAGTTAAAAACGGCACGCACCCAGCGGCGGCAGCGTTTGCCAAAGAACTGCTGGCCACGCCCGCACAGACCACCTTTGCGCGCTATGGCTTTGGTGCGCCCTGAATGGCCACAGGCTGCATGGTTTAAAGTGCAGCGTGCCCCACCAATAGTCGCTTCCCGACGTGGCTTGGCGGCAGGAGCTTTGACATGAATGCACCCGTTTCATCTGAACAGCAAGCCTCTCTGGAACGCGCTGAGCGTCAGTCGCAGGTGGTCGCCGCCTTGCAGCAAGTTTTGCCGCAGCATGCGCTGCTGTGGAACCGCGAAGACACCACGCCCTATGAATGCGATGGCCTGACCGCTTACCGTCAGCGTCCGCTGGTGGTCGTGCTGCCCGAAACCTATGCGCAAGTGCAAGCGGTGCTCAAGACTTGCCACGCGCTGGACGTGCCCGTGGTGGCGCGCGGTGCGGGCACGGGCCTGTCAGGAGGGGCCATGCCGCACAAGCTGGGCGTCACGCTGTCGCTGGCCAAGTTCAACAAGATTTTGAAAATGGACCCAGCCAGCCGAACCGCAGTGGTGCAAGGTGGCGTGCGCAACTTGGCCATCTCTGAAGCAGCCGCCCCGCACAATTTGTATTACGCGCCCGACCCGTCGAGCCAGATCGCTTGCACCATCGGCGGCAACGTCGCCGAGAACTCAGGCGGTGTGCATTGCCTGAAGTACGGTCTGACCGTACACAACGTGCTCAAGGTGCGCGGCTTCACGATTGAAGGCGATGAGATTGAGTTCGGCAGCGACGCGTTGGACGCGCCCGGCTACGACTTGCTCAGCCTCATCGTCGGCAGCGAAGGCATGCTGGCGGTGACCACTGAAGTCACCGTCAAGCTGGTGCCCAAACCGCAACTGGCTCGCTGCATCATGGCCAGCTTTGACGACCTGCGCAAAACAGGCGACGCGGTGGCCGCAGTCATCGCGGCCGGCATCATTCCGGCCGGGCTGGAGATGATGGACAAGCCGATGACGGCTGCCGTGGAAGATTTCGTGCATGCTGGCTACGACCTCACCGCCGTGGCGATTTTGCTCTGCGAAAGCGATGGGACGCCAGCAGAAGTTGAAGAAGAAATTGGCCGCATGATCGAAGTACTGACACGCTGCGGCGCCACGGCCATCGCGGTCAGCCAAGACGAAGCCGAGCGCCTGCGCTTTTGGAGCGGTCGCAAAAATGCCTTTCCGGCGTCTGGCCGCATCAGCCCCGACTACATGTGCATGGACTCGACCATTCCCCGCAATCGCCTGGCCGATATTTTGTTGGCGATTGCCGAGATGGAAAAGAAATACCAGCTGCGCTGCGCCAACGTTTTTCATGCGGGTGACGGCAACTTGCACCCGCTGATTTTGTTTGATGCCAACGATGCTGACCAACTGCATCGTTGCGAACTCTTTGGCGCTGACATTTTGGAAACCAGCGTCGCCATGGGCGGCACGGTCACTGGGGAACACGGCGTTGGCGTTGAAAAACTCAACAGCATGTGCGTGCAGTTCAGCGCCGCTGAAAACGAGCAGATGTTCGGCGTCAAACGCGCCTTTGACGCGCGCGGCCTGCTGAATCCTGGCAAGGTGATTCCGACGCTGCAACGCTGCGCTGAGTACGGCAAGATGCTGGTCCGCGGCGGCAAGATCGCGTACCCGGATTTACCGCGTTTCTAAACAAAAAAATAGCGGCATGAACGGACTGCGCGGTCTCGGCTGGCTACTGGTTTTGCAGTCGATGGGCGAGCTGTTGTCGCGTGGCTTGCACCTGCCCTTGCCCGGGCCGGTAGTCGGCATGATGTTGCTGTTGGTGGCGTTGCGCTGGGCCGTGGTGCGAGAGCCGGTATCGGCTTGCGCCGATTACCTCTTGTCACATTTATCCCTGCTGTTTGTGCCAGTGGGTGTCGGCGTCATGACGCATCTGTCCATCGTCAGCCAATACGGCGGCCGCATGTTGCTGGTGTTGGTGATCTCAACGCTGATCGGGCTGGCCGTGACGGCATTGCTGCTGAACTATCTGTGGCGTCGTGAAGAACCACAACAACACTGACGAGCCGGGCAAGCATGTCTAATTTTGTGGAGCTTTGGGTCTATCTGTCGGCCACGCCGCTATTCGGCCTGACGGCCACGCTGGTGGTTTATTTGTTAGCGCAAGCGGCCTACACGGCCGTCAACCATGCGCCATGGGCCAACCCGGTTTTCTGGACGGTGACGGTGATTGCCTCGGGGCTGCTGCTGACGGGCGTGCCCTACCCGACCTACTTTGCCGGCGCGCAGTTCATTCACTTCTTGTTGGGTCCCGCGGTGGTGGCCTTGGCTTGGCCGCTGTGGCAGCACCGCACTGAGCTGAAGCGCCGTTGGGGCCGACTGCTGCTGGCCGCGTTGGCAGGCGGTGTCGCCGCCAGTGGTTCGGCCTTGGCGCTAGGCTGGGCGGTGGGCTTGCCCAGCGAGGTGTTGTTGTCGTTGGCACCCAAGTCGGTCACAGCGCCGGTCGCCATGGGCATCGCAGAACGCATCGGCGGGATTCCCGCGCTGACAGCCGTTTTTTCAGTGGTGACGGGCCTGATCGGCGCGCTCAGTGGCAAGTACTTGTTTGACGCGCTGCGGATTCCAACCGACGCTGCCGGCTGGACGGCCCGCGGCTTCGCCTTGGGCACCACCTCGCACGGCATTGGGGCCGCACGGGCGATGCAGGTCAATGCAGATGCCGGCGCCTATGCTGCGTTAGCGCTGGGCCTGCAGGTGGTATTGGCGTCATTGCTCATACCGCTGCTGATGCGCTTGCTTTAAGCCGATCTGTCGACCCAAACTGAATATCGCCAGAAATCTGCCCACCTTCTTCAATCACCAGCTTGCCGTAGCGGATCTTCCCGATCACTTTGCCAGTGGCGTAGATCACCAGCTTTTGACGCACCGTGAGGTTGCCGTCGAACTGCCCATGAATCTCAGCAATGTCGATGTCAGCGGAGCCTTTGAAAGCACCGAGTTCAGAGATTTGAATCACGCGAGAGTCCATCGTGGCCTCCACCGTGCCCTCGACCACGAGGGTGTCGCAATCGGTGATCTCTACACCCTTGAGTTTGATGTTGGGTCCGACCGTGAGCTTGCTGCCCACTTCCTTGCCAGGCGCCATGATGCTCGAGGTCGGATGGGTTGCGGTGGTGTCCATCGGTGGTTTTGCACTGGCAACATTAGCCTGCGCGGCCTGCATCGTGTGGCCGTGGTTACCTTGGTTATTGGGGTTGCTGACGGCGCCGGGGCGCAAGCCAGAGGGTTCGGATTCTCGTCTGCCGAAAAAAGGTGTGGCCATCAAGAAGTTCCTTTGTTTGAAAGGAACCCATCCTACCGACAGCTCAGCCCAAAAGCGCCACAGCCACTTGCAAAAGGCGTAACGAATTAAGTGGATGAGTTACGTCGGAAGGTTCAGCACGACTGGCTCTAAGTCAACCACCGAAATCAACTCGCCACCAAAGCGACCGACGCCCCACTCCCGCATGATTCGCGTATTTTCCTTTTCGGACTGCATGCGCCAACAGCACAAGGCTTGATGATGACCAGCTTGTTCAATCAGAAAAATATCAAGCTCAATCACGGCGCCAAGCGGATCGCACAAGGCCTGCAATTTCGACCGTAAATTGTCGCGATCGGTACACGTTTTGAGTTGGTCCAGCGGTGAGGTCATGAGGTATTTGTCGGCGTGCCTAGGAAACAAACTTAAAGTTCGCAAGGCTTTGGATGACTCGGTCGTTAGCGGTAACCGGCGTAGGACCCGACCGGTTTCGCCTGTTGAGGACTTTTCTCAGGGTGAGCAAAGCAGTAACCTCACTTCCAACGTTTTTGCTCACCACCCAATGCCTCACTCTAGACCCACTTTACCCAGTCAGCATCAGCCCGACGTTCAACCCTTTGGATCCGCGCCAAGCTGGCTCGCTCTGCTTGAGCGGAGTGCAGACGCGGGCTGCTGGGCACTGAATCTAGCGGGTCAGCAGTTGAGCGTGACCGCTGGATTAAGCGCCCTGCTTGAACTGAAACAGACGCTGGCTTGGACAACTTTTCAGGGGCTTTTTTCGCCCGAGTCGCAAGCGACCATGACCGATGCACTCAAGGCCTGCCACGACAACGGTACTGCTTTCGAAGTCGACGCAAAAATTAACCTGCCATCGGGTCGGTCGCTATGGGTCCGGTCATTGGGTCAAGCCGTGCGGGACGACACAGGCGCCGTTATTGCACTTCAAGGCGCGCTGCTGGACGTGTCTGAAATGAAGCACGAAACAGATGCATCAAAGCGGGTACTGATGCAGCTCAGCACCACGCTGGCGAGCCTCAACGAGGCTTTTGTCACCCTCGACCGCGAAGGTCGCTTCACCTACGTCAACCCCGAAAGCGAGCGCCTTTTAGGGTGTGAAGGTAAGGCGCTACTCGGCTGCCCTGTCTGGGGTGAACTGGCGCACCACGGTACCAGCCGACTGCACCAAGAGATCATCAACGTGCTGCAAAGTGGACGCTTCACAGAGTTTGAAGCGTTCTACCCTTTACAGAACAAATGGCTCGCGTTTCGGGTCTATCCGTTTGCTGATGGCTTGGCGGTTTACTTGCAAGATGTCACCGAGCGTCACCATGAGCAGGAACTGCTGCGTCTGTTGCAAACCAGCATCGCGCGGCTCAACGACATGGTGCTGATAGCCGAAGCAAGGCACGAAGGGGCGTGGCCACAGATCGTGTTTGTCAACGAGGCTTTTGTGCGGCAAACCGGTTACAGCCAAGTTGAGGTGTTGGGCCGCACGCCCGAGCTCCTGCAAGGCCCGAATACCCAGCGCAATGTACTGAACCGCATGAAACATGCCTTGCGCAACTCGCTGCCGCTGAATGCCGAGCTGATTTACTACAAGAAAAATGGTGAGCAGTTCTGGTTGGACTTGAACATCGTACCGGTGAATCACCAGAACCATGGGCTAACGCATTGGGTTGCCGTTGGCCGCGACATCACGGAGCGCAAGGCCGCCGATGAGCAAATTGAGCATCTGGCTTTTTACGACCCGCTGACGCAACTGCCCAACCGGCAGCTGTTGACGAAACGGCTAGAGGCGGTGCTGTCCACCAAGAGCGAATTTAAACCAATTGGTGCGCTGATGTTCGTCGACCTTGACAACTTCAAAGTGCTGAATGACACCTTGGGTCATTCACGAGGCGACATGATGCTGCAGCAAGTCGCCACGCGCTTACAGAGCTGTGTACGGCGCAGCGACACTGTGGCTCGACTTGGCGGCGATGAGTTCGTCGTCATGCTTGAAGCCCTCTCCGACGACGCGGCGATCGCTCTGCACAAAACTCGCGTGGTCGGCGAGAAGATCTTAGCGTCGCTGAGCGTACCTCATGACTTGAATGGCAATCAGTATCACGGCACCTGCAGCATCGGCATCACGCAAATTGGCCTGCTCAGCCAAAGCATCGGCGACGCCCTTAAACAGGCCGATTTGGCCATGTACCAAGCCAAGGCGGCAGGCCGCAACACGATGTGCTTTTTTGACCCCGAGATGCAGATCGCCGCAACCGCCAATGCCACCCTCACGACCGATCTTAGGCAAGCTTTTTATGACCACCAATTCGTCGTGCACTACCAGCCGCAAGTCGGTCGTGAGGGGCAGATGGTCGGCGTCGAAGCGCTCCTGCGCTGGCAACGAGCTGGCCGCATGGTCATGCCCAATGATTTCATTTCACAGGCCGAACACAGTGGCTTGATCTTGCCGCTCGGCAACTGGGTCCTTGAAACGGCTTGTGCGCAGTTACTGGCATGGTCACAGCGGCCGGAAACTGAAAAATTGTGCATCGCTGTGAACGTCAGTGTGCGACAGTTTTGTCACCCTGAGTTTGTCGACCAAGTGATGGCACTGATCCGCCGCACCGGCATACAGCCGAGTCGACTCAAGCTAGAGCTCACAGAGAGTTTGCTGGCTGTCGATATTGACGTGACGATTGCCAAAATGGGCATGCTCAAAGACGCTGGCGTCACACTGTCGATCGATGATTTCGGCACCGGCTATTCGGCACTGTCATCTCTTAAAAAATTACCCCTCGACCAGTTGAAAATTTGTCGCACGTTTGTCAAAGACGTGTTGACCAACCCGAACGATGCAGCCATTGCCCGGACCATCATCGGCTTGGCCCAGAGCTTGGGGTTGGAACTGATGGCCGAGGGCGTGGAAACCCAGGCACAGCGGGATTTTTTGATGCGTCACGGCTGCGAAAATTATCAAGGATATCTGTGCAGCAAGGCTTTGCCTATCGACGAGTTGGACGCCTTCATCAAGGCGCATTTTGCTGCGCAAACGAACGGCTAAGGTGGCGGGTGGCCCTTAGCCCCGCCCGCCGAAGATGGCCGTCCCGACACGCACCATCGTGCTGCCCGAAGCAATGGCGGGGGCTAAGTCAGCGCTCATCCCCATCGACAAGGTGTCCATCGGCTGAGGCAGCCCACCAGCAGCGTTGATCTGCGCCAGTAGCGCAGCTGTGCGTGCATGCACCGCGCGGGCGCTGGCGTCGTCAGGCGCTGGCTCGGGAATCGCCATGAGGCCGCGCAACACCAGCCGCGGCAACCTCGCCACCGCTTGCGCAAGAGCTATCGCGTCCTCCGGCGACACGCCCGACTTGTTGGCTCCGCCGTCAATATTTACTTGCAGACAAATTTGCAGCTGCGGTAAATCGGCCGGCCGCTGCTCACTCAACCGCTGGGCAATTTTCAACCGGTCAACCGACTGAACCCAGTCAAAATGCTCCGCCACCAGACGTGTCTTGTTGCTCTGAATCGGACCAATGCAATGCCACTCCAGTTTGGGTTGCACAGACTGCGCTGCCTCGGCCTGCCACTGCCGCAAGGCCTGTATTTTTTCCACGCCCTCTTGAATGTAATTCTCGCCAAAAGCAGTCTGCCCGGCCTGTACGGCTTCGATCACGGCGTCAGCACCGAAGGTCTTAGAGACCGCGAGCAAGCACACGCTGGTCGGCTCACGCCCGGCCGCCACAGCGGCTTGCGAGATGTGCTGGCGCACTTGCGCGAGTTGGCTGGCGATGCTGGGCTGGTTGTTCACCCCTGAGTTTTGCGGAAAGTTCATGCCGTTGACTGTAACGACATGCGAGGCGATTTTTGCATCAAAGGCCAAAACAAGCCGATCTCAATCCGACCCAAAGTGATTACTTTTGTCTTATATTAAAGGCAACAAAAAGGCCACCATGGAACTCACCGAACTGCTGACCATCGCCACGACTCGTCAAGCATCAGACCTGCATCTGTCGTCCGGGCTGCGACCCATGTTGCGCGTGCATGGCGACATTCACGCACTGGACTTGCCGGCCATGGACGCGGCGCAGCTCAACGACTTGTTGGCGCAATCGATGAGCCGCCAACAGCACGAGGACTTTGCGACATCGCTGGAGCTGGACTTCGCCTTGGATGTGCCGGGCTTGGCGCGTTTTCGCGTGAATGCGTTTCAACACAGCCGCGGCGCGGGCGCCGTGTTTCGCAGCATCCCATCTGTCGTGCCGATGCTTGAGACCTTGGGCGCGCCGGCCATCGTCGCCGAGCTGGCGCTCAAGCCGCGTGGGCTGGTGCTGGTGACCGGGCCAACGGGTTCGGGCAAGTCGACCACGCTGGCCGCGATGGTCGATTTTTACAACCGCACGCAACGCGGCCACATCATCACGGTGGAAGACCCGATCGAGTTTGTCCACGACGCCAAGACATGTCTTGTGAGCCAGCGCGAAGTGGGCCGCCATACGCACAGCTTCAGCGCCGCGCTGCGATCCGCTTTGCGAGAAGATCCCGACGTGATTTTGGTCGGTGAAATGCGTGACTTAGAAACCATTCGCCTGGCTTTGTCGGCCGCGGAAACCGGCCACCTGGTATTTGGCACGCTGCACACCGCCAGCGCCACCAAGTCCATCGACCGCATCATTGATGTTTTCCCCGCGGAGGAGAAAGAAATGGTCCGCAGCATGCTGTCAGAGTCGCTGCAAGGCGTGGTGGCGCAAACCCTGTGCAAGACGGCAGATGGCTTAGGCCGCGTGGCGGCGCACGAGATCATGCTGGGCACACCGGCCATTCGCAATTTGATCCGCGAAGGTAAAGTAGCCCAGATGTATTCGAGCCTCCAAACCGGCATGAGCCAAGGGATGCAGACACTTGATCAAAGCCTGGCTGAGCTGGTCAAACGACAGCGGATTGCACCCGCTGAAGCGCGCAGCAAAGCCAAAGCACCCGCGCTGTTTCCGGGCTGAGCGCCGACAGTTGGCAGGCTGTGTAAAAATCATTTGCATGGCATTCACTGCTGCCAAAACACCATTCCCTACCTACAAAGACAACACCATGCCCACCAGTACCAACGCCAAAAGCTACTCTCCAACTGCCTCCCGCAAAGTCGCCTTTATCGGCTTGGGCGTGATGGGCTACCCCATGGCCGGCCATTTGGCGTTGGCGGGTCATCAGGTCACCGTGTACAACCGCACCGCCAGCAAATCGGCAGCTTGGTGCGCAGAGTTTGCAGGCACGGCCGCACCGCGCCAAGCCGCCACACCGCGTTTAGCCGCCACGGGCGCAGACATTGTTTTTTGCTGTGTCGGCAATGACGACGACCTGCGCGGCGTGACGTTGGGCGCGGACGGCGCTTTTGCAGGCATGCAGCCGGGTGCCGTGTTCGTTGACCACACCACGGCATCGGCCACGGTGGCGCGCGAGTTGTACGCGGCCGCCAAAAATCTCGGCTTGGCTTTTGTTGACGCACCCGTGTCGGGTGGTCAGGGTGGCGCGCAAAACGGCGCGCTCACGGTCATGTGCGGCGGCGACGCAGCGGCCTTTGACAACGTCAAACCAGCGGGTATGGCTTTTTCGAAAGCCTTCACCTTGATGGGTGACAGCGGCTCTGGCCAGCTGACCAAAATGGTGAATCAGATTTGCATTGCCGGTCTGGTGCAGGGCTTGAGCGAGGCCATCGCTTTCGGTCAAAAAGCTGGCCTCGACATGAATCTTGCGCTCGACGTGATTGGCAAGGGCGCAGCCCAAAGCTGGCAGTTAGAGAACCGCGGCACGACCATGGTCGCCGACAAGTTTGACTTTGGTTTTGCCGTCGACTGGATGCGCAAAGACTTGGGGCTGGTCTTGGACGAAGCCAAGCACAACGGCGCACGCCTGCCGGTCACGGCCTTGGTCGACCAGTTTTATGCAGACGTGCAAGCCATGGGTGGCCGCCGTTGGGACACCTCCAGCCTGATCAAGCGGCTGAAATAAGACACTGTCAACAAGGCTCTGGACTGCCGCGCTACGCTCGCAGTGACGAAATTTCCGTCTTTGCGAGCGTAGCACGGCAATCTATGCCCGCGAATTCTGACTCAAGACTTTGTAGCGGGCGAAGGCTGCAGGCGACGCAACTCGTCCTCGCTGATGGTCTCAAAAATGCGCACCACCCGCTGCACGCCGGAAATGGCACGGGCAATGCTGGTCACGCGATCCGCCTCACGCGGGGTGACTCGGCCCATCAGGTAAACCGTGCTGTTCTCAGTGACCACTTTGAAGGCGTTGCTCTGCAAGTCACGCGCATCCAGAATCGCAGCCTTCAGGCGCCCAGTGATCAACAAATCACCAGAACGGTCAGCCAGTGACGGCGAATTGCGCACCCCGAGTTCATTGACGACTGAGCCGACGTTTTGAATTTTCTTCACCATGTCTTCGACCGCCTGCTTGTCCTGCAAGGTAGGCACTTCACCGGTCAACAACACTTGGCGGTTGAAGCTGACGGTGCTGACGCGGACACGCGTGCCGAAGCTCTCACGCACACGGCTCAACGTGCGCAGTTCAATGCCCTCATCTTCGAGCTGGGCGCCCGAGGTACGACGGTCGGTGGCAACCATGGCCGTACCGGCCGCAGCGCCTCCCAAGACCAACGGCACGCAAGCCGTGAGACTGCCAGCGCCGACGACGACGGCAGCGGTGAAACCTGCGGCGAGTAGCCGACGTTTAAAAATTAATGGGTTCATGTAGAGACCTCCTGATCACCTAGTAATTGAGCGTCCACACCATCGCAAATACAGTGCAGGACCAATAAATGAACCTCCTGAATGCGGCTGGTGCGGTCGTGCGGAATGCAGATATGCACATCGGTTTCGCGCAAGGCGAATGTCATCTTGCCGCCGCCTTTGCCGGTCAGCGCCACCACAGTCATGTCGCGCTCATGGGCCGCGTCAATCGCCGCCAACACATTGGCCGAATCGCCGCTGCTGCTGATGGCCAGCAAGACATCGCCAGCGCCGCCAAAGGCGCGCACTTGCTTGGCGAAAATCACATTGAAATCGTAGTCGTTAGCGATGGCTGTAACGACGGATGAATCGGTGCTGAGGGCAATGGCGGCCAACTCAGGCCGCTCACGTTCGTAGCCACCGACAAACTTAGCGGCGAAATGTTGCGCGCTGGCAGCGCCGCCACCGTTGCCGCAGGCCAGTACCTTGCCACCACTGGTGACACTGGCGAGGATGGCCGCAATAGCGGCTGCAATGGGTTTCGAGAGGACTTGCGCCGCCTGGTATTTGAGGTCGGCACTGTCAATAAAGTGCTGCTCAATGCGTTGTTCAATCATGGCCTGAATGATAGCGTCACTGGCTCAGCCCCATGTGTCAATACGCATCAAATGCCGATGGCAACCATTCGATGGTTTGCTCGCCTACAGGCCCTTGCACCAGCACAACGTCAAAGCGGCACGGCGGCAAACTGGCAAAACGCATCAAATAATGCCGCGCAGCAAAGATGATGCGGCGCTGCTTGGCATGCGTGATGCTACCGCCCGCACCACCGTGCGACGCCGTGCTGCGCTGCCGCACTTCGACAAACACCAGCGTGCCGTCCGGCGCCCGCATCACCAGGTCAATCTCGCCACCGCCACGGCCCGGCGTGTTGAAGTTGGCCTCGACCAAGCGCAAGCCCTGCGCCGTCAGGTAAGCACGGGCCAAGGCTTCCGCCGCGTCGCCCCGCCGCTTGGTGGTAATCTGCCCGGTCGGCGCTGCCGCTTGTTTTTTGGAAAACCACATTGAACGCTTCTTTCGACTTGGCCTTGGAGGCCGCTCGGGCTGCCGCTGGCCTGCAACATTACCCACCCGCCACACTTTACGTGGTTGCCACGCCTATTGGTAATTTGTCTGACATCAGCTTGCGCGCATTGCATGTGCTGGGCTTGGTCGATGCGATCGGCTGCGAAGACACCCGCCACACACAAACCCTGCTGCGCCAGTACGGCGTCAACAAGCCCTTGCTGCCGGTGCATGAGCACAACGAAGCGGAGGCGGCGGTCACCGTCATCAACCGGCTGCAACGCGGTGAGCGTGTGGCCTATGTCAGCGACGCCGGCACGCCTGCCATCAGCGACCCGGGTGCGCGGCTGGTGGCCGCTGTGCGTGCGGCTGGCTTCAAATGCACGCCTCTGCCGGGCGCCAGCAGCGTCACCACCGCCTTGAGCGTAGCCGGCATCTCCGGCGACAGTGGTTTTGTGTTTGCCGGGTTTTTGCCAAGCAAAGCCGGTGAGCGCGACCAAGCCGTGCAAACCTTGCTGACGGAAAAACGCGCCGTGGTGATACTGGAAGCGCCGCATCGCATGGAAGCACTGGCACGCGCCTGTGCGCCGCTGGCTGAGCGTGCCATCACAGTGGCGCGCGAGCTGACCAAACAGTTTGAGGAAATCGCCACGCTGCCAGCCAGTCAACTGCCGGCGTGGTTAGCCGCAAGTCCGCAGCGTCTGCGCGGTGAATTTGCGCTGGTGTTGCACCCTGCACCGCAAGCAGCTGCCGCTGACGACGGTGGACGTGTGCTGAAGTTGTTACTGGCTGAACTGCCGCTCAAGACAGCCGTCAAACTCGCCGCCGAAATCACGGGTGCATCACGCAACGAGTTATACGACGCGGCTCTCAAACTGAAGGCCGAATAAACTCGGACGCCGCGCAAAAATACCGTCACTGCGAGCGAAAGAATTTCTGTATCCCTCAGACTCAAATTCTCAGAGTTCGCGCCAGCCGACTTGCCCGGGGCGCGCTGAATACTTGGTTTTCGCGTCGAGCTCTTCGACCTGCACCCGGCTGCTGCGGCCTGCGTAGACGGCCGATTTGAGCCATTCACATTCCATCTTTAATGCCGCCTCATCAGTCAAGCGCGTGTGCCACACTTTCTGCGCGCCGTCCCAGCGGTAACCGCGCGCTTTGAGCAGGTCTTTAGCGTCAAACGGCGCGTTCGTCGCTTGCAGGCGAAAGGTTGGCTTGAGAGCCGATTCGATCAAGCGCGACAGGCCGCTGGCTTGTGTCGTCTTGAGCGACGCCATCAGTACCGCCAACAGCGCATGGCAGTCCATTTCAGCGCGGTGCGCGTCGTAGAAAAATCCCAGGTCGTAGGCCAACGAGGTCAGCTTGGCCGATCCGCGGCCCTCTTGCTTCCAGTCGATGTCCGCAAACGAGCAGGCCCAGTTCAGCCCCGCAAACTGCGGCAGCCGAGACTCGACAAAGGGTCGGTCGAAACCAGCGTTATGCGCCAGCACCAAGTCGACGCCTTCAAGCAGGCGCAACACTTCGACTTCGTCCAGACGCTGCCCGCGCAACATGTCATCGGTGATGCCCGTGATGGCGATGATCTCGTCGGGCATCGGCATGCCGGGGTCTTCCAGACCGTCATAGACAAGCACTTCGCCGACCGGTTGGCCGGTGCGCAAGTCCACCGTCACGCGCAGCAGAGCCAGTTCAACAACCTTGTCACGGGCCGCGTTCAAGCCGGTGGTTTCGGTGTCAAGCACCAGCAGCGTCGCGACGGGCCCGCTGGCCGGCGGAAATTCAAGTCGTGGGACCAACCGACGCAGCACGCGAAAGTCAGGATGTGCGTCCAACACCTTGGCCATGGCTTCGGTTTCGGCGTCTGCGTCTGCGGGCAACGTGGCTTCGGTTGGGCTTGCTGCAAGGATTTCGGTCGGCGTTTCGATCGCGGGCTTGGCGATGATCGGCACAGCGGGAGGTTGAAGAGGCGCCCTCAATGCGATCACCGGCGGCACCGGCGGCATTGGAATAACAGCGTCATCAAAACCAAAGCCGAGCTGGCGGCTACCTGACAGACTCGGTGATTTCATGGGGTTCTCTAAGGTGCAGCGGCTCAGCCGAATAGCGGGCGTTGGGCCGCGAGTCTAGCATTGGCGATGGCTCAACTCAACGCAGCACCGCACTAACTTTGGCTTCGGTGATCAACGCCTTGGCATCCTCTTCCAGCAAGAAACCTGCTTTGTGAGCCCGCTCGGCAGCCTTCGTCACCGCGGCCACGTAGCCTTCGTGCGAGCCGTAGCGTTCTTCCAGTGAGAGACGCGTGTCGCCGTTCGCCAACCGCGCCTGCGCATAGCGTGCAAATGGCACCATGCCGCCCACATAGTTGCAAATCTGGTCTTTGTGAAACGGCATCTCGCCATCCGCCGTCACATTCCAGCCTAAATAAGTGCCCAGCGGGGCATCGGCCAAGACCACCGGCAAACCGCCGAGTTCGTTGCCATCGGCATCGACTTTGGGAGCCATCATCTTCAGCACTTGTTTGATTTTGGGCGGTGCAAAAGAGGCGATGCCCGAGCCATCCATGGCTTTGAAATCAGTACCCCAGTCATAGTCCAGCACCGGCATGATGAAGTCGCGTTCAGGCAATGTAGACCGCAAACCGGGCAGCGCCGGAAAGCCCATCGCCGCCTTGTGCGCGTCGACCAGCGTGCCCGCAGCCAGCGTCGGATAACGGCTCGCGGGAGGCTCAGTTCCGAGCATCACCCAGTTGCGAAAGTGCACGCGCAGCGCATTGACGGTTTGCGTGTGTGGCATGGGGTTGGCGGGTAAAACGCCTTGCCCAAAGTTGTTGCCGGGGCACATCGGTCCCGCCTTCGGCAAGCCAACACCGGGCAGACTTGAATTGAAACCGCCAGCGCCACCGCCATGGTTGCTACCGGCGATGTAATAACGTTTCACGTTAGCCGGCAAAGGCAGGTCTTGCTTGGCGTCGGTGCCGACCCACTCGGGCGTCAGCTTGAGGGCCCAGACTTCGGCCGAGCCAAAGTGTTCCATGACCTTAGGGCAGGTTTTGGTGGCGGTGCAACGGTCCAGAATGCCGGCGGCCGGAATGCCGCGCAACAGGTCGGGATGCGGCAACCACCACTGCGGACCCTCGCTGCCGGCTTGGTACAACTCGAGCACGCCGTCGGGTTGCGCCCAGCGGAAGTTCAGCGCAATACGCCGACCCGCGATGATCGGCCACAAGCCGTCATGCACAGGCGCACCGGCTTCGTCGCGGTTAAAGCCAAGGTGCAACCAACCACGCAGGTAATTGCCCGACTGAGAAACACCCCGGCCAATGCTGTGCATCACTGTTTTGGCGATCGGATTTGGCGTGCCGACATCGTCGGCCTGTGCATGCTTGAAGAACACGCCAACATCGCGCCAAGCGGCAAAACCCACACCCAGCACATAAGGGTCGGCCGCGGTGAAGACCACTTGATAAAGTCGCTTCGCATCGAAGCCATTTTTCAGGCAGATCTGCGTCGCGTTGGGCACACCGGGAAACGGATGTTGGGCATCACAGCGAGCCCAAGACCAATCACTCGCAGCAATGGCTTGCTCGTCGATCACCTCGCCACTCATGGTCTCGCCGGCGCGCGACGTCAGCTTGGCATTGGCCGTCTCCAAACTCATGGGCTTATAAGGCACGGGATTGGTTTGCACCATCAGCGGCTGCGAGCCTAATCCACTGCGGTTGACGATGCGTCCGAGGACTTGGCCCGTGACGCGAGAACCATCCACCTGACGCGCCACCGGCACTTGCAAAAACTGCATGCCGGCCACGCTGGCTTGAGGTCGCACCATGGTGGCACCGGCGTTGTCGCCTTGCCACGCGCTAGCCAATTCGATGTCGCCGAAAGCCCGCTCCTGCGGCGCAAACGGATAGACCCGACCTCGGTTGGGCACGTCGTGCCACATCAACCCGCTGGCCTGTTTCAGGTCAACGGGTTTGTAGATAACAAACGACGCGACGTAACGCACTTTGCCGTCTTTATCCTTGGCTAATTCGATATCCTGGATGATGGCGTTGCCGGGCAGCTTGGGGTCCAACTCACCAAAGGCACGGCCGGCCACCTGCTCGTACGCCATAGCGCTCTGCGCACCGGCCACCGCTGGCATCGGCAGGGTCTCGTCGATGACGATGCGCGTGACACGCGCCTGCACGGCGCAAGACAAAAGCAACAGGCTCCCAGCCAAGATTCGCAAGGATTTTTTCATGTCGATGTCCTCAGTGGGTTTTAAGGCGCTTGACGGGGCGCGATTTTCAGCAACTCAGCGACGGAGTCTTTCCACCATTTGGCCTGCCCCGTGGTGCCGTGGCCAGCGGTCTGGTCACTGGCTGGTAACAGCAACAGACGAGCGTTTGGAACGCGTTTGAGTTCACGTTCCATCACGCCCAGCTCAGGCGGATTGCGTTCGTCGTCAGCTGAATTAATGGCCAGCAGCGACGCCTTGATTTTGTCCAACCCGGCCAACGGGTTGTAATCGCGAGAGGAAGCCCATTGGTACAAAAGATCATTGGCATCCCCGGACACTGGCGTCGTGAGTCTCTGGTCCAGCAACTGGTCAGCCTTGTCGCTGGTTGGCGCCAAACTTTGCAGGGCTTGGTTGCCGCCGCTGGTGGCTGTGGCAAAAAACACCGAGGCAAATTGCGCGCTGCGCGGCTGGATAGTGTAGTGACCGCCCATCCATTCGGGGTCATTGCGAATCGAGTCGATGATGAGTCGTCGCATCATCCAGTTGCGCCCTGACATGGCACTGGGCATGGACGCCATCGGCACCAGCACATCCATGAAGTCCGGGTGCGCGATGCCCCACATCCAAGTCTGCATACCGCCCATCGAATTACCCAGCACCATGCGCACATGCTTGACACCCAGTCCTTCTGTGACCAGGCGGTATTGCGCGGCCACCATGTCGGCGTAGTTGTACTGTGGAAAGTTCGTGCGCAGACCATCGGAAGGTTTGCTTGATCGACCTGTGCCAATCGCATCGGGCAAGATGATGAAGTACTTGCTGGCGTCCAGCGCCTGACCCGGCCCGAACAACTGACCGGCAAACGCCGGCGTCAACAAGCCAGTGCCTGTCCCCGCCGTGCCATGCAAGATAAGTACCGGCTCACCCGTCGGTTCACCCACCGTGGTGTAGCCGAGCTTCATCTCAGCCATGACTTCACCCGTGTGAAAGCGAAAGTCTTTAGCCGTCCAGTTGCCCGGCTTGGGGGTTGTGTAGCTTTGTGCCATGGCCCAGAAGGCCAAGGTAGACAAGAGCAATCCCACACATTTTTTCATCCAGCGCTGCATGGTCAGACCTTCAGGTTGAGTCAAAGACGACTCAAAATTCTAAAACGACAGGCCGGACCAAAGCGGTATCAAGACCTCAGCGTTTACCCTTTGCTTTGGGCGCAATTCCGGCCATGTTGGCCAGCACTTCGCTCACCGACGCCGTGTCTTGCTGGCCCAAACCTTGGGCCATGGCGGCGCTGTAAATCGGCACGCAGGCACTGAACAAGGGCGTCGGGCAATCAACAGACTTGGCCATGTCGCCGATGACCTGCATGTCTTTTTGCCAGACTTCGACTTTCATGGTCGGCGGCGAATACTCGCTGCGGATCATGAACGGCATGCGCAAGCGCATGACGCCCGTACCGATGACGGGACTGCTGCCAAACAGGTCCAGCACATCTTGCGGATCGAGCCCCATCTTGCGCGCCAATGTCACCGATTCAGCGCAGGCGACGTTGTAAATAGCGACCAGATGATTCGCCGCAAATTTCATCTTGGTGCCGTTGCCATAGACGCCCACATACGGCACGTTGTCGGTGAAAACTTTGAGCACAGTTTCAACACGCTTGAAGGCCACCTTGCTGCCGCTGCAAAACACCGTCCAGGCGCGCTCTTTCATGCGCACCGCCGTGCCACTGATCGGGCAATCCAGCACCGACATGCCGACACGGCGCAAGGCCTTCAGCGCTTGCTCTTTGTCGTCCATCGGCAAGGTGCTGGTCTCCACCACTAACAAGCCCTGACCCTTCGCTTTTGGCTTAGCCGCAGCGAGTTTTTGAACCGTCTCTGCTAACGCGAATGAGGTCGATAACGACACGATGACGATGGCCGAGGCATCGGCCACCGCCGTTGCCGATGCGAGCGCCTTGCCGCCTGCGGCTTTGAGCCGTTTGCAGGCAGGTGCGGAGACGTCGTAGCCGACCACTGAATAGCCGCACTTGATCAACTCTTCGGCCATCGCGCTGCCCATGATGCCCAGACCCACGACCCCAATCACTGGCTTGCTCATTCCCTGTTCCTTTTTTTGATTGCTTGCGATGCGTTTAAAACTCAATCCGCTTTGATGTTGGCCGACTTGACCACCGCGCCCCACTTGATGATTTCGTCTTTGATGTAAGCGCCAAAGTGTTCGGGCGTATCGCCCACGGGAATTGCGCCCTGCGCCAGCAATTCCTCTTGCACATCCTTTTGTTTGAGGATGTCGACGATTTCACGATTGAGCTTGGTCACGATCGCCTGGGGTGTTCCCAGCGGTGCCACGATGCCGATCCATGAGTACGCCTCGTAGCCAGGCACACCGCTTTCAGCAATCGTCGGCACGTTGGGCAAGGAGGCGAGTCGCTTGGCGCTGCCGATCGCAATGGCGTTGAGGCGACCTTGCTGCACAAAAGGCAGCACAGGGGGAATGCTGCTGTAAAGCATCTGCACTTGGCCGGCCAACAGGTCGGCGGTGGCAGGTCCTTGGCCTTTGTAAGGCACGTGTACGGTGTTGACTTTAGCAAGTGAGTTCAGCAACTCACCCGCCAAATGCCCGGAGTTGCCGCTGCCAGGCGACGCAAAGAAAAGCGTGCCGGGCTTTTCTTTAGCCAATGCCAACAACTCGCGCATGTTCTTGGCCGGCACCGACGGATGCGTCACCAGCAGCAAGGGGTATATCACCATGTTGGTGATCGGCACGAAATCTTTCACCGCGTTGTAGGGAAGCTTGTCGTAAAGACTCGGATTCACCGCCATCGGACCCGCCGCGGCAATGCCAAGGGTGTAGCCATCTGGCGCCGCTTGCGCTGCAGCCATCAAACCGACGATGCCATTGGCGCCGGCTTTGTTGTCGACCACCACCGACTGGCCGAGTCGCAGGGTGAGTTTTTGTGCGACCAAACGGGCAATCACATCGTTGCCGCCACCGGGTGGAAAAGGCACGATCATGCGGATCGGTTTGCTGGGATAGGCTTGCGCCATGGCTGCCGTGGCCGCCAAGCTGGCGGCAGCGATCAGCACTTTTACCGCACTCAATAGGGTTGTCATTTGCATGCTTGTCTCCTGCTATTTTTTCTAAAGTCCTACAAAGGAGTATACCTATTGAGATGCATCGGCCTAGGCCATAATCTTGGCTCTGACACCCTCACCAGCCTTCGCAGACACACCGCTCCATGGCCCATTCATCCCTCAGCGCAGAAGCACCCGACCCGCGACTGCCGCGCTATTTGCAGATCCGCGACGCCTTGATGCGCCGCATCTGCGCCAGAGCATGGACGGAAGGCGAAGCACTGCCAGCAGAGGACAAACTGGCGGCTGAATACGCGGCATCCGTCGGCACTTTGCGCAAAGCACTGGAAGTTTTGGTGAGCGAAGGCATCGTCGAACGCATCCACGGACGCGGCACGTTTGTGACCCGCGCGTTCGACCGGATTTCGATGCTGCGCTTTGTGGGCTTCAGCCTGACGGGTACCAATGAGCTGCCGGAGACCGCCACACTGGCCATCCAAGTTGTCCAAGAACCTGCAGAAGCCCGACAAAAATTGGGGCTGCAGGCCAGCGATAAAATGCTTTACCTGCATCGCACGCGAGCGATCGGCCAAGAGGTGCTACTGTCGGAGCATGTCTGGCTGCCCTACAAACGCTTCGCTAAGCTTGAAACCTATCTGCGAAAAAACAACCCTCGCTTGCTTTACCCGGTGTATGACGCCTTGTGTGGCGTGCTGGTCTCGCGAGCGGCAGACCAGCTGTCCATCACAGCGTTGCCTAACGTGGAGGCGGCGCTCTTCAAGCGGCCCAAAAAAACACTGGGGGTTCGCATTGAACGCTGCATGACCGAGCACACGGGTCAAGTGATTGAATGGCGCGTTGCGTACATCACCACAGATCGGTTTCAATACACCGTTGAGACTCGCTAGCCTTTGATATTTAAGCGCTGCACAGAATTCCCTCACTTCCTCACTTCCACACATCCCCCTTCAACAAGAAAGATAGAAATGACGCAACTCACCTTGGCCCAAGCCAACAAGATCATTGACTCGGCCCTTGAGCAGTCCAAAAAAATGGGCTACAAGCCCATGGCTGTGGTGGTACTGGACGACGCCGGCCACGTCAAAGCCACGCAGCGCGAAGACGGCGCCAGCATGTTCCGCGTCGACGTGGCCACGGGCAAAGCCTGGGGTGCAGTTGGCATGGGCATTTCAAGCCGTGGATTGAGTGAGCGCGCCAAAGACAACCCTAATTTCTTTTTGTCGCTGGCCGCGACATCAGGTGGCAAATTTTTGCCACAACCCGGCGCAGTGCTCATCAAAAATGCTGAAGGTACGATTCTGGGTGCTGTTGGCGCCAGTGGTGGCACGGGAGACGAGGACGAGGCCATCTGCGCACACGGCGTCGTGGCCGCAGGTCTGAAGACGACCTGAGTTTGGCCCGACATAACAGGACGAGAAAACGGACGGTATTTTGAATTTCATCGCTGCAGGCAACCTCTCACTTCTCGACCTGTGGATCATCGGTCTGTACGGCGTCTGCATCCTGGCCATCGGCCTGTGGGTGTCCCGCAAAATTGAAACCGCCGACGACTATTTTCTGGCTGGCCGCAGCCTAGGCTGCGTGGCCATTGGCTTCTCACTCTTCGCGTCGAACATCTCCGGCACCACGCTGGTCGGCCTGAGCGGCCAGGCTTACACCTCGGGCATTTCGGTGGCCAATTACGAGTGGATGGCTGGCCTGCTGTTTCTGTTCATGGCCTTTGTGACGGTGCCGGTTTTCTTCAAGCAGCGCATCACCACCATCCCTGAATATTTAGAACGACGTTACAGCCCGACGGTGCGGCGCTACTTTTCAGCGCTGACGATTTTTTTGTCGATCTTCGTCGACACAGCAGGCAGTATTTTTGCAGGCGTGTTGATCCTGCAAGTGTTTTTCCCCGGCTTACCGCTGTGGCCGAGCTGCGTTGGACTGGCCGTCTTTGCCGGTGCCTACACCGCGATCGGCGGCTTGCGTGCAGTGGTCTACACCGACGTGATCCAAGCCATCGTGCTACTGGCTGGATCGACGGCGCTGACATGGCTTATTTTTGCAGCCAACGGCTATTCGTGGACACAAGCCACCGCCGGTTTGCCACCGGGCCACTTGTCACTGATTCGGCCTCTGGATGACCCGAATTTGCCTTGGCTCGGCACCTTGATCGGCGTGCCGATACTCGGGTTTTATTACTGGTCCACCAACCAATACATTGTGCAGCGCGTGCTGGCGGCGCGCAGCTTGGACCACGCACGCTGGTCCCTCACACTGGCCGGCCTGCTCAAGCTAACACCCTTGTTCATCATGGTGTTGCCGGGTGCGATGGCTGCCAGCCTACTGCCCGACATCGCCAAGGCAGACGCTGTTTTCCCAACGCTCGTGACCACGCTGTTGCCGTCGGGCCTGCGCGGGCTGGTGCTGGCCGGGTTGATTGCCGCCATCATGTCGACCATCGACAGCACCCTGAACGCAGCGTCAACCTTGGTCTATCACGACTTCTTGAACGACGCACAAAAAACCCGCTTGGGCCAACAGGGCGCTGTCAAGATGGCGCGCTGGTTGACCGTGGTGTTCATGCTAATGGCTGCGTTGTGGGCACCGATGATCAGCTCATTTCCTGGCATTTTTGCCTATCTGCAGGAAATCTTTTCATACGCTGTGCCACCTGTCGTCGCGATTTTTTTGCTCGGTCTGTTCTGGGCGCGCACCACACCGGCGGCGGCACTGGCCACCCTGATCCTCGGGCACGCCGTGGGGCTGGTCACCTTACTCAGCAAACAAGCCGGCTGGTTGACGCTGCACTTCACCATCGTGGCGGGTCTGACCACCGGCCTGTGCCTGCTGATTTGCATCGTTGTGAGCCTGTGCACCACCCCGCGCGATGACCCTGACATGCGCTCGTCACTTTGGCGGCTGGAGATGGTGCAGCCCGATCAGCCGCACGGCTGGTGGCTGGACTACCGGGTTCAAGTCGTTGCCGTTGCGTCGCTGACGCTGGCGATTGTTATCGCCTTTTGGTGACCCCAAGTTCAAGCCATCAGAGCGGCGTCAGCAAGCGTGGCAACTCAGAAGCATCCGTGCGCTTTTCCAGCGTCATGAACCAGTCGACGACTTGTTCCGCTTGAGACTTTGAAATCGCCCGCGCGGCCAATTTGTGGAACTTCTCCACCACATCGGCTTCGCTGGCAAAGTTCTTTTCATTGCCTCGACCCGCCTCGACCACACGTGACATGCGCGTGCCGTCGTTGAGCTCGCACTCGACCCGGACCATGTGTCGAAATTTCGAACCGCGTGCTGTGATCTCGGCATCGTGACGAACTTCGACCTTTTCAGCCAACCGCATGCGGTGCGGATCGGCCACCATGGCTTCGGTGAATTGGTCGACAAAGCAATCACCTTCGAGCAACCACGTGGCCACGCAATAAGGCAAATTCAGCTGTGCAGACGTGAGCCCCTGCGGGCTGTATGTCCAGCCGACATGGTCCATCGTGACCTGCGAGCCATTGACAATTATTCTCTTTACATCGTCCGCGCCAAAATGCCGCTCTTGTTGCATTGAGCGGATGGCATCCAGCGCACTGTGATTGCTGCCAACGCAGGCATAGAACTTCAAGGCGATCCCCATCGTCTGCCACACGTCACCCAGTCCGGCGGTGAGTTCTGCCGAGTTAAAGCGGTCATTTGAGCGCGAGAAAGTCGAGCAAAAACCGCCGTACTCGCTTTCAAATACATTCACGATGCCCGTCAAGCCCCGCTCGGCGAACAACGCGCCATACAACCCGCTTTGCGCAGCGCGGCCGGCGTGCATTCGCTTGACCATGGCGCCGTACTGCGCGGCCATCAGGCCAGCGGCCTGTGTGCCCGCAATACCCAGTGCGTGCACAGTTTGATCGGTATTGAGTTTGAGTGCTCTGGCCGCGCCCGCTGCCGCAGAAAAAACACCCAAGGTCGCACCCGAATGCCAGCCCTGGGCAATGTGCTCTTGCCCCATGCAAATACCCACACGGGGGCCGATTTCGTAACCCGCCACCGCCGCCGCGAGAAAATCAGTGCCGCTCATGCCGGGCCGTGTCTCGACAATAGCGACCAAGGCGGGCAGCACTACGGCACCCACATGCATGACACCTTGGCGATGCACATCATCGAGCTCGAAACCCTGTACCTGCGTGCCATTGACGAGCGCCGCATGCGGTGCGGACAGACGTTGTCGAGTTCCCCAAACGGCACAACCCTGCGAGGTGTCGTGCTCACCCAGCGTCTGCTGAAGGATCCGCGTCCACGGCAAGTCGCTGCCGTAAAGGGCGCACCCGATTGAATCCAGCATGAGCAGCTTGATCCGCTGCAAGACGTCCTTCGGAATGGCCCCGTACTGCAGGTTCGAAACAAAGTCCGCCATGCCCAGAGTCTGGGGGTTGTCGTGCAAATCACCTTGGATCATTGAGCTCATGGATAGTTGATGTGTTGTAAATTTTGAAACTGGTTTGGCGTGTTTTTAATGCAGCGATACTTTACCCCGTGTTTTCAGCTAAACCATCGCCGGCATGATCCAAAAAATAGCTCTTTTCATTGGCCTACTCGCCGGCATTTGCCTCAGCGCCCAAGCCCAGAACTATCCCAACAAAGCCATCAGGGTCATCGTTCCTTTTGCGCCGGGCGGCGGCAACGACACGGTGGCGCGGTCGATCGCGCAACAACTCAGCATCAGCTTGGCCCAGCCGGTCATCGTGGATAACAAGGCAGGCGCTGGCGGGATGATTGGCGCAGACATTGCCGCAAAAGCACCGGCCGACGGCTACACCTTGTTTTTAGGCGGCGTCGGCAGCTTGGCCGTCAACCCTCAGTTGATGCCCAAAATTCCTTATGACCCTTTCAAGGATTTCGCGCCGATTATTTTGCTGGCCTCCGCACCCTCTGTCGTTGCAGTGAATCTGTCGCAACCGTTCAAGACGATCCAGGAGATGACGGCCTTCGCCAAGAAGAACCCGAATCGACTCAACTACGCCTCCAATGGCAACGGCAGTTCGGCACATCTGGCAGCCGTGCTTTACGAAAGCATGGCTGGCGTTGAGATGGCGCACATTCCGTACAAAGGTCTGGCACCGGCCATGAGCGATCTCATGTCTGGCCAGGTGCAACTCATGTTCAGCAGCTTGGTGGCCATCGTGCCGCATATCAAAGCCGGGAAATTAAGAGCGCTGGCGCTCACTGGCACCAAGCGCTCCGCCCTGCTACCGGATGTCCCGACGCTGGCCGAATCAGGGCTGCCTGGCTACGAAGCCGGCTCTTGGTACGGACTGCTGGCGCCGGCCGGCACACCGACCGAGATCATTCAAAAAATCAATCAAGAATCCGTCAAGGCGCTGCGCCAAGCCAGCGTGCGAGAAGCCCTGAACAAAGAAGGTGCTGACGTCGCCGGCGGGACACCGGAGGACTTCGCCAAACACATCAAAGTCGAGCATGGACGCATCGGGAAAATGCTGGCCGACGGTCGATTGAAAACAAACTGACGCAGGTTGAGCACTCGCTCAGGCGGTCGACATGTGACTCGGCAGGCGTACTCACCAAGGCGTCTTGAGCCCCGCACTCAAGCCGAATTCAGCCAGCTCTTGAGCCACCTCAGCCGAGAGTGGTATGCCATTCTGGCGACGCTCTGAAGCGGTCCGATGACCGCGCTCTCCCGGCATCAAGATATCGCCGTTTTCTTCAAGTGCAGGCAAGTTTTTGAGTGCGCCCACCGTGCGTGCGACTTCGCTGCGAAACGTCTCTTCAGGGCAGAACCTGAAGGCGTCGATCGCAATGATGCAGGCATTTTGTTGATGTTTGCGTCCACCCGGTTTGCCCGAAAAAAATTCAGACACCAAGGGGTTCATCACCAGCAAACTGGTGATGAGTTCAAACATCAACGCCAAGCCCGAACCTTTGGGCCCGGCAAACGGCAAGGGAATGACGGCTTGTTGCGGGTCGGTCGTTGGGTTGCCGTTGGCGTCAAGCGCAAGGCCTTCGGCTAAAACTTGGTTGAGCAGCTTGGCTTGCTTGAGTTGACCCAAGGAAACAATGCTCGACGCCATGTCCAAAACGATAGGGGCGTTCAGCTCGCCCGGCGCTGCAATCGACAACGGTGCGGTGGACACCCCGGCCACACGAGTCCCGTGGTAGGCCATCATGGGAATCGAGGCGGAATAGGCGATACCGATCATCCCTTGTTGCGCCAATTTTTGGGTGTAATAACCCAGAGCGCCAGTGTGCGTCGTGGCACGAACCAGCACCAAACCAAGTCCTACCGCGCGGGCTTTATCAGCCGCACGCTCGACCGCTTGGCCCATGGCCACGGCGCCCGCGCAAGCGTCCGCGTCCATGATCTGCAAGGCTACCGTGTCGTGGGTGACCCGCAGATTCGGCGTCTTGTTGATGACACCATTTTTAATGAAATTCAAATAAAAGCCGACACGGCTCACGCCATGCGTGTCGACGCCGCGCAAGTCAGCCCAGACCAAAGCGTCTGCGACAACTGCCGAATGTTCAGCCGACATGCCCGCATGTTCAAAGATCTTGGCGGTATAGCTTTTCAGCAGTCCCTCGGGGACAACAATGGCGCAAGTCATTAACGTTCAATCTTTCGGGTGTCGATCACTTGACGCCATTTTTTCAGTTCGTTGGACACATAGGTCGTCATCTCTGCTGCCGAATTGACTTGCGGCTCGCCACCGAGTTCGCGCAAGCGACGTGAAACCTCAGGGTTATTGACCATTTTTCGAACCTCAGCATTCAGCGCATTGACGATCGGCTCCGGCGTTCCCCCTGTGGCGGCCAAACCGATGAAGGAATAGACCTCATAACCTGGCAGACTTTCCGCCACGGTGGGCAGCTCTGGCATACCTTTGTAACGCTCACGACCCGTCGATGCCAAGGCCCGCAACTTCCCGCTCTTGATCAATGGCAAGGACAAGGTGGGCGCTTCGAAGATCAGATCGACCCGCCCCCCGAGCAACTCGCTCAAAGCACTGGTCCCCCCTTTGGTTGGGATGTGAACCGTCTCAACGCCACCCATGACATTCATCAACTCCGCAGAAAGGTGGCTGATGGAACCAATGCCCGAGGTCGCGTAATTGAGCTTCCCTTGGTTGTTCCTGGCGTAGGCCAACAGCTCCGCGAAAGACTTGAACGGCGCATTGGCTGGGACATTGACGATGAAGGGGTAGGACGTGACCATCGACACCATCGCGAGGTCTTTGATGTAGTCAAACTGAGGCGTCTTGGCCAAGGCCGCCGCCGCCGGATAGGCGCCCGTCACCAACAGCAAGGTGTAACCGTCCGGCTTGGCTTTGGCCACAAATCCCGAGCCCACCATGCCGCCCGCACCAGGCTTGTTCTCAACCACCACCGGGACGTTCAATCCCTCGCTCAGTTTTTGTCCGATCAGGCGCGCCATGATGTCGGCGGAACCGCCTGGCGCAAATGGACAGACCAGTGTGATGGGCCGCGCTGGGTAGGCTTGCGCCAATGCCGGCACTGGTAGCACGGCAATCAGTGCCGTTAGCGCCATCAGCACGAGGGGGCAAGACAACACTTTTTTAAGATTCAAGTTCATCAAAATTCCAATGTCAATGTGACGCCATCAAGGACCGCAGGCGCAAGCTTACTGGCGCTCCATGTTCATGCTGCTGACTAGACTCATCCACTTGTCGACCTCGCTGAACAGCTTGTTGCGCAGTTCGGCAGGTGTTCCGCCACGCGGGTCAATGCCCAAGTCCTGAAAACGTTTTTGAACGTCAGGCAAGGCCAGCACGGCATTGACCTCTTTGTTGAGTCTGTCGATGATGGCTTTGGGCGTTTTAGCCGGTGCAGCCAAACCATTCCAAGCGTTGACGTCAAAATCCTTGACGCCACTTTCCATCATCGTCGGCACGTCCGGTAATCCAGCAAAGCGCTTTCCCGACGACACCGCAATGGCGCGCAGTTCACCGCCCCGAATCAGGCTCAGTGCCGGCGAGACCACTTCAAAAACAAGGTCGATGTCCTTGCCTTTGAGAGCGGCAAAAAGTGCGGGGGTTGCTTTGTAAGGCACGATGGGAGAATCAACGCCAGTGATGTTCTTGAACAAAGTGGCCGCCATGTGTTGCCCACTGCCGATGCTGACAGTGCCGATATTGGTCTTGCCCGGATTGGCGCGGGTCTTGGCCATGAAGTCAGCCACGGTCTTGATGTCAGAGCTCTTGTCGACCAGCACAACAAAGTCGACCGCGCCCATGTTGGAAATCGACTCAAAGTCTTTCTTCACGTCAAACGGCAACTTACGAAAAGAGGCCGCACTGATGGCGTTGCCAGAGTTAAGGTGCAGCAAGGTGTAGCCATCCGGGTCAGCCTTGGCGACCAAGTCGCCGGCCATGATGCCGCCCGCGCTGGGCCGATTTTCGACAATCACAGGCTGCCCCATGGACTCCGTTAATTTTTGCGCGACCAGCCGAGCCGTGATGTCGGCGACGCCGCCAGGCCCGTAACCCACGACCAAACGAATCGGCTTGCTGGGGTAAGTTTGTGCCATTGCGGTGCCGAGCCCCATGGCGAGACACAGCGACATCAGAAAACGCATCATGGTCTGGCCTTTGTGAAAGGTCTAAGAAATGAGGAGCCCTGCCGCCACCAAGGCTTGGCGGATACGTTCAATTTCAGGCGCCTGGATTTTGACCAGTGGTGGCCGCACCACGGCACGCGGGAGTTTGCCAAGCAAGACCAGCGCCTCTTTCATGCGGTTGTGCATGTCCACAAACGGCTCAGCGTAAAACACCTCGGCGGTGTGATAAATGCGGTCATGAATCTGCTGGGCCAAGGCCAAGTCCTTAGCCTGCACGGCTTGAAAAAGTTGTCCCTGCAAGTCAGCGATGACTGAGCCGCTGCCAGACAACAAGCCATTGCACCCAAGCACCAGCGAACTGAACAACCAAGCGCTGTGCGTGCTCAACACGTTCACAGGGGACGGTCGGGTCTGCAAAGCGCGAATCTGGCGGTCGGCCAACTGGGCGCTGCCACACCAGTCTTTGATCGCCACCAAGGTAGGGACTGCATCGACCATCTTGATCAGGGTTGGCAGGGGGTAGCCCTGACCGCCGCTGGGCGCATATTGAAACGCGATGAGTGGCAGGTCGGTCACGTCTGCAATGCGTTTGAAATGTTCAATCGCCATCTCAGGCCGCTGGCCAAAGGTGTAAATAGCCGGCGGAAACACCAACAAAGCGGAGGCCCCGCCGTCATCCGCCATCTTGGCCAGCCGTTGCGCCTCCATGCTGCCATCCGCATAAATACCGTTGACGATGGGTAAACGGTCACCGACTTCATCTTGCGTGATGGCGAGCACACGCTTTTGCTCATCAAAAGTACACGAGGCCACTTCTGTTGAATGGGCATTGGTGGTGATCGCACTGATGCCGCTGACGCTGGCGACATCTCGCAAATGAGCTCGGTAGCTCGCTTCATCAATTGACAAGTCATCGTTAAACGGAAGTAGCACCGCAGGAATAACGCCGTGTGGCTTGAACTGATGGCGGGCTGTCATGAACACTCCTTTTGAGCTAACTTAATTTTTTATCGTATAACATCCGCGTCAATCTGTGACTAGAAAAATCCCTAAGAGACAAGGGCTGGAGCGACCATGCAACGTGATGTATTTTTTGATTCGGATGGCCTGAAACTCGCTGGCGTCCTGCATACACCGGACGATATGAAACCCGGTGAACGCAGACCAGCCATTGCGGTCTTGCACGGTTTTGGCGGCACCAAAAATGGGGGCGTCCCCCCCTCTGTCGCAGCCATCCTTGAGGGCATGGGTTATGTGGTGCTGCGCTTCGACATGCGTGGTTGCGGCGACAGCCAAGGCACACGCGGTCGAGTGATTTGCCTTGAGCAGGTTCAAGACACGCGCAATGCCATTTCATTTTTGGAAACGTGCACTGAGGTTTCCAAGAAACACATTGGCGTTCTGGGATTTAGTTTTGGCGCAGCCGTGGCGGTTTACACCGCAGGGGTTGACGAGCGTATCGCCGCCTGTATTTCTGCTGGCGGCTGGGGCAATGGTGAAAAGAAATTTCAAAAACAACATGCCTCGCCCGAAGCCTGGAAAAAATTCTCCGACATGCTTCAACATGGTCGGGCGGAACTTCAACGCGGCATCTCCATCGATGTTCCGCGCTTTGACATCGTCCCAATTCGCCCCGGCATGCGCAACCATCTCGCCGATGGCGCAGTGATGTCCTTCCCCTTTGAGGTTGTGGAAAGCATGTACACCTTTCGCGCCAACGATGTTGTTGCCAACATTGCCCCTCGGCCCCTGCTGCTGATGCACCCGGCCAATGACACCGTCACGCCCACCGAGCAGTCGATTGACATGTTTCAGTTAGCCGGTCAGCCCACAGAGTTGCATTTGTTTGCGGAAGTCGATCACTTCATGCTCGCCGAGAACAACCCCGTCGTGCAAGGCGTTCTGTCAAATTGGCTGGGCAAATATTTCCCGCTGGTTAGCCCCTCCAAAAACTGAACCGGCTGTGTCATTCGTTGGGTTCAAGCGGAGACTTTGAGTCATGCCAGAAAATAGTTACTGCGTTGAAGGCGTCTCACTGACGAGACCCTTTCAGATTCGAAGACTTGGACATTTTGGAATCAATGTGGCATCGGTTGACGTTGCACTGGATTTCTACAGTCGCTTGCTTGGATTTGAAATCTCAGATGAACTCGACTTTGGTCCGCGTGTTCCTGAGGCACTCAAAGCGCAGGTCGGTCCGACGCGCGGGGTTTTTACACGCCACGGCACGGACCACCATTCCTTTGTACTTTTTCCCAAACGCGCAGTAGAAGCCAGTAACCCGCACTACGGCCCGTACCCAGAACTCACGGTCAACCAGATCACTTGGCAGGTTTCTTCCTTGCGTGAAGTGGCAGATGGTTTTAAATGGTTTAACGAGCAAGGCTTGAAAATTTTGCGCTCTGGCCGCGATACGCCAGGCTCCAACTGGCATATTTACCCTGCAGATCCTGACGGCCATGTGAACGAGCTTTACTACGGCATTGAGCAAATCGGATGGGCCGGCATGTCGAAACCGATCGCCATGCACGGCATACGCTACATGCAACCGCCAGAACTGCCGCACCGGTCTGAATTTGCTGAAGTCAATGAGGCTTTGCGACAAGGTTTTTCTCTGGAGGGTGGTTACCGCCGAAAAGCACCGCTGCCAGAGACCTTCGACGTTGGCGGCGTCTTGTTGGCACGGCCATTCAAAATCACCAAAATCGGGCCGGTTCGGATCTTTGTCAATGATGTGAACGCAGCCTTGGATTTTTACCAAAAAACGCTGGGGCTGAGCCTGACCGAAGAGGTCATCTACGAGGGCCACCGTTGCGTGTACCTCCGTGCCAACACCGAACACCATTCGCTGGCGATCTACCCGATCGCCCTGCGCAGCGTTTTAGGTCTTGCAGAAAACTCCAGCCTGTTTGGCTTTGGCGTGCAGCTCGGAAGCTACGCCCAACTGCGCGATGCCGTGGCCTACCTTGGTCAAGCGGGCCTGCGCTTCAAAGAACTGCCGCAAGCGTTGTTCCCTGGTATGGGCCACCATGTGTGGCTCTCTGACCCAGACGGCAATTTGCTACAGCTTTATTGGGAAATGGAGCAAATCGGCTGGGACGGCAAGCCGCGCCCAGTTCATTCACGAAGGGCATGGGACGCTGACCCAGCCCGATGGACGACCGACATACGCCCGCAAAGCGACAGCTACTCGGGGGAAGTTTTCTTGGGTCCGTTGAACTGAGCGAGCATCAATTCAGCAAAAAACAAACGCCAGCATGGCCGCGTCGTCGGCCAAGTTGAGCATCGCATAGCTCGCCACCCTGTAGCTGAGCATCGTCAGCCGTTCAATCCAGTCATTCGCATTCATGCCGGCATTGTCTCTTTTTTTGTTGTCAGATCGTGAGCCACTGGAAGGCAACGCCCAACAAGCCGCAGACGCCAATGACATGCATCACATTGCGCTTGTATTTAAAAAGCGCCACCGCTGCGGCCAGCGCCATAACGGCTGAGGGCACATCAAACGCACCGCCGAAACCTTGCGGCCACAGCACGTGATAACCAAAGAACATGGCCAGATTCAAGATAACGCCGACGACTGCCGCCGTGATGGCGGTCAGTGGGGCGGTGAAATTGAGGTCGTTGTGCGTACTCTCCACCAGAGGGCCGCCAGCCAAGATGAACATGAAGGACGGCAAAAAAGTAAACCACGTCACCAAGCTGGCCGCCACGGCACCGGCCAGAAACAGGCTCTGCGGACCCAGCACTTCTTTAACGTAGCCGCCGATGAAGCCGACAAATGCGACCACCATGATCAAGGGGCCAGGCGTGGTTTCACCCAGTGCCAAGCCATCTATCATTTGCGTCGCAGTCGCCCAGCCGAATTGTTCAACAGCGCCTTGGTAAACGTACGGCAACACCGCGTAAGCGCCGCCAAATGTCAGTAATGCCGCCTTGGTAAAAAACCAGCTCATTTGAGTGAAGGTGTGGTCCCAGCCGAATTGAAGGACCAACAAACCCATCGGCACGGCCCAGAGAAAGGCGCCCACTGAGAGGACTTGAATCAAACGCTGCCAGTTGAACAAGGCATGCTCAGGCGTCGGCGTGTGGTCATCAATCAACGCGGCGCCGAAGGACTTGTTCGCGCTGCCGTGGCCGCCACCGACTTTGAACATCTCAGGGGCCAGACGTCCGCCGAAGAAGCCCATCGCAGCCGCCCCCAGCACGATGAGGGGGAACGGCACATTGAGCGCAAAGATCGCCACAAAGCTGGCCGCCGCTATGGCCCACAACACCTTGTTCTTCAGCGCGCGGGAGCCGATGCGGTGTGCGGCATGCACCACGATGGCGGTGACTGCCGGCTTGATGCCATGAAAAATGCCAGCGATCAAAGGCACTTCGCCAAAGGCGATATAGACCCATGACAACGCAATCAAAATAAACAGCGATGGCAACACAAACAGCACGCCAGCCACAATGCCCCCACGTGTTTTGTGCAGCAGCCAGCCGATGTAGATAGCCAGCTGCTGGGCTTCAGGGCCGGGCAACACCATGCAGTAATTGAGCGCATGCAAAAAGCGTTTTTCAGAGATCCAACGTCGCCGCACAACCAGCTCTTCATGCATGATGGCAATCTGGCCAGCGGGACCACCAAAACTGATGAAACCCAGTTTCAGCCAGAACCCAAAGGCCTGCCAAAAACTCAACTGTGGCGGCGTGTTGACTCTTGCCGTGTTGGGGATCGATTCGGTTTCTGTGGTCATGCGTCTGACTGTCCTTCTTGATCGATCACAAGCAAGCCATCCAAGACAATGGGGCCGCTGCTGCCAGTGAATTGTCGCCGACAGGTTCACCCATCATTTTTTGTGCGTTGCGCTCCAACGCTTTACCATTCGGGCATGACCGAACGACTCACCCCCATCAACTACGACGCCTTGCCCGATGCAGTGAAACCGCTGGCAGACGATATTTTAAAAATCTCCAGCGCTGCCTTGGGCGGACCCTACAGCGCGCTCTTGCGCAGCCCCGACATGGCGCGTCGGTGTTTTGACTTTCTGGATTATTTACGCTTCAAGACTTCTGTCAACAAACGTTTGAACGAGTTTGCCATCTTGATTCAAGCGCGGATTTCCAACGCCCAATATGAGTGGTGGGCGCATGAGGCTATTGCTCGCAAGGCAGGCTTGTCAGACGCCGTGATGGAAGACTTGCGCCAATGCCGCAGGCCCAGCGCTATGCAAGACGATGAGCGCCTAGTCTATGACTACTGCGTCCAATTGAGCCTAAACCACCGCGTGCCCGACCCGCTTTGGCAAGAAGCCGTTGCCAAGATGGGCGAACAGGCGGTGATTGACCTGACCGTTCTGTCAGGCACTTACGTGATGGTTTCCATGCTGCTGAACGCCACCCAAGTGGGCATCCCCGGCGGCGGTGCTTTGCCGCTGCAGGTGCTGGAGCCGATGGAGATCAGGCAACGTTTATTGGGCTGACGTTTGTTGGCCGGAGATATACCGCGCATGGTGTTAAATTTTGCGCGGGCATCACTTATTCCGGCACGGCCCCTGAAAACTTCACCACCTTGGCCCACCGTCGAATTTCGGCCTGAACGAATTTTGAAAATTCTTCAGGTGTGTTGCCAACCGCAATAGCACCTTCCATGTCGAGCCGTCGGCGAACATCGGGTGCGGCGATGGACTGTCGGGCAGCACGGCTGATGCGTAGCACCAACTCTGGCGTCATGCGCGCAGGGCCAAACAGGCCGAACCAAGCACTCGACTCGTAGCCAGGCAGAACTTCTGCAATCGCCGGCACATCGGGATACTGCGCCAGGCGTTTAGCGCTGGTGACACCCAAGGCTTTGAGTTTTCCTGTTTTCAAATGCGCTTGCGAGTTACCGATGGCCGAGAACATCAATTCGACTTGCCCCGCCAGCACGTCAGCAATGGCCGGCGCTGTTCCACGGTAAGGAATGTTCACGATATGGGCGCCTGACTGCATCTTGAACAGTTCGCCCGCCAAATGCAGTGACGACCCGAGCGCACCAATCGCAAAGTTAAGTTTTCCAGGGTTCGCTTTGGCCAGCGCAATCAGCTCACGCACATCGTTTGCAGCCACCGAAGGGTGGGCCACCAACACCGATGGAGATCTGGCCACGCAGGTCAGCGCGGTGAAATCCTTGACCGGGTCAAACGGCAACGAAGGATAGAGAGATGCATTGATGGCATGGCTGGTAAAACTCATCAGCAAAGTGTTGCCGTCCGGCGCGGCCCTTGCGACCGCGTCGGCAGCGATATTCCCACCGGCACCCGGCCGGTTTTCAACAAGCACCACGTTTTCCAGCAAGCGACCCAGTTCTGCGGCCAGCGTTCGGGCCAGCGTGTCTGTCGAGCCACCGGCAGGCGCACCGACCAAGATACGTGTGGGCTGCGTCTGCGCCCGTCCAACCAAGGGAATGGCAATGGCGGAAGCAGCCACAGCAGTTTGAGACATAAATAGTCGACGGGTACGCATGGGTCACTTTCGATTCAATAGCCACCGGTGACGATGGGGCGTTCTAGCCTTGCACGATGACTTGGTTACGGCCACCATTTTTGGCGGCATAGAGTGCTTTATCTGTGGCATCAAGCACATTCTGGACGGTGACAGGATGGGTCACAGTGTCAGGTACAAACACGCCAATGCTGATGGTGATTTCAATTCTCTGCTCACCCACGGCGAATTTGTGTGCAGCCACAGCACGGCGAAAGCGTTCTGCGGCAGCCCTGGCCTCATCCTGATTGCTCTCTGGCAGGACAACCAAGAACTCCTCACCACCAAGGCGTCCAACAGTGTCTATCTTACGAAAGTTGGCAAGCGCAATGCGGGCAATGCCCTGCAGCACCATGTCGCCTGCAATATGACCATGCGTATCATTCACCAGCTTGAAATGGTCTAGGTCACACATTAAGAAGGCGATCGGGCGTTGGGTGCGCATGGCCCGTTGGATTTCGGTGTTCACGGACTGGAGTATTGCCCGACGATTTGCAAGACCTGTCAGCTCGTCAGTATCCGCCCTCGACTTGAGACCGGTGATCAGCTCAGTCACACCGTAGACGCCGGCAACCATGCATGCAGAGATGGCCATGCCAAATAGAGCATCCATCATGCTGCTGACCTCACCCGCATCGATGTGGCGCCACAGAGGCACCATGCGGCGCTCCACCATCAAAACCAAAGCCAGCGCCACAATCAACCACGCCATGCGGTAATGGTCATCCACCTTACCCACTTGTCGCATGGCGATGATTGCAGCCACCGTTTGCAGGGCAGCTGACAGCACGAGAATCACGGCCAGCAGTGTGATGTCAAGCATGAGGTTCATGACGGTTGTGAAATGATCAACTTTAGATGTTTGATCGATTCGAATCGTGGCGAATCTGCAAGGTGAATCTCAGAATGTAAGTTCAGTAGCAGAGCACCGAACTAGAAACGACGCCAACAAGGATCGAATCGATCCTTGGTTTTCCTCGATCAACCGGAGATGCCCTAGACGTCAAAAAAATCAACTAAGCTGTTGATTTTAAAGGG
>CANFWV010000027.1 GCA_947450695.1 Comamonadaceae bacterium | reverse complement strand
GAGAGTGAAGGAGCCATCGAAGGGATCAGGTGACTCGATGCCGATAGTGCCTGACCTCTTCAAGTACCTCCAGAAGGAATGACATCCGTTGCCGATCCTCTCAATGGTTGCTGCTGTTGCTCCTGCTTTGATGAGTTTGTCAGTCCATGCCTTCACTGCACGGGGCTGGAGTTCTTCAAGGCTCACGAAGTGGTCAGCCATCCTTGTGACATCGCGGGATTGTTGGTCGATAGTTTTCTGAGAGAGCCGCAGGGATGATGCCCAATCAACAACCAAAGGGGCCAGCAGGGTTCCTGCTTGGTCGGTTGTAAGTTTGTATAGCTGAGAAGCTTCGCGGGGATCGGCGATCTTGGCGGCCTCTTGCACCGCAAGCTCTTCAATAGCCAGCATGACAACCTCGTTGCCTTGATCACCCGCAGTTATGTAATCGCGGCGAAGTGATTCCCAAAAGGTGTCCTTGGCGTTGGGTAGTTGGCCTCGTGCCTTGGCAATCTCAGCCTCCCACCCTGTTACCAAGGCGTTGGCTCTGCGTTGGGCTTCTGCCTCGGTGCTGCTCTGGGTGGATTGAAAGTACCTCACGCCGCGGCCAATGATATGGCGCACTTCAATAGGAATTGTCAGGTTGGCATAGTAGGTGTTGGACTTGTGGATAAGGTGCGTCATGACGATAAGTATGACATCTTTAACACCTTGATTTCACACCTGTAAAACCGAGAATATATAGCTACAGAGGAGAAATCAATGTTGAGTAGACGTTAAGCAGAGTGTCCCGTCCGCTCCGCCAGTATGCAAAGCCCTTATAAGTCATTGATTTATAAGGGCTTTTTGCTTTCTGAGTTTATCTGCACAGCAACTTTCTATCGACCACCCGCAACAATTTGCTTAGGCGCCATAGTCTGTTCACTTTTACGCCTGTTGTGGTGGCAATGTTTTGGCGTAAAGCGATGCACCCTTCAGATCTTTCAGGGTCACCGTCATGGCTTTTGTTTTGGCGTCAATATCTACTTGGCCAAAAAACTGCATACCGCTGGCTGGTGAAGTGTTCTGTTCAACCGGTGCCTTTTGGTACATCACCTGCATGCCAAAAGTGGCGTCGGTTTTGTTCGGGCCAAAGCTGCCAGAATTCAGCGGGCCTGAGACAAATTCCCAGAACGGTGAAAAATCAGTGAACTTGGCTTTTGCTGGATCGAAATAATGCGCTGCGGTGTAGTGCACATCAGCCGTCAGCCAGACGACGTTTTTAATGCCGGCACGTTTGATCTCGCTCAGCAGACGCGAAATTTCAATCTCACGGCCCAGCGGCACGCCGTCATCACCGTTTGCAATGGCCTCCCATTTGTCGCGTCCTTCGGCGTCTTTGCCGTCAGCAACGTGCAGACTGATTGGCATGTCAGCCGCAATCACTTTCCAAACTGATTGGGAGCGTTTGAGCCCATCGAGCAACCACGCGATTTGCGGGCGACCCATGAAGGCGCTCTCAGTATTTTCAGTGGTTTGAAGGTTGGGCCCGTTAGCACCGCGATAGCTGCGCATGTCCACAACAAACATATCGAGCAGCGGGCCCTGTGGCAGATGGCGGTAAACGCGTTCGCTTTCAACCTCGGCATGGCGGCGCATGGGCGCATATTCCATGAACGATTTGGTGGCGCGTGCCACCAGCAAGGGAACGTTCTTTTCTGTGTAACGTTGATCAGGCCCAAAGTCTTTGGAGTCAGACCAGTTGTTGGCAACCTCGTGGTCGTCCCACTGCCAGATCTGGGGTACATCTGCTGACATGCGGCGGATGTTGGCATCCATCAAGTTGTAGCGGTAACGGCCGCGGTACTCGTTCATTGTTTCGGCAACCTTGCTGACTTCTTCAGTCACAACGTTGTGCCACATGGAGCCGTCGGGCAGTTTGACCTCTGCGGTGATGGGGCCGTCAGCGTAAATCGTGTCGCCACTGTGCAAAAAGAAGTCAGGGTTCACTTTGCGGATTTCGTCATAAATCGTCATGCCGCCCAACGATTCATTGATGCCCCAGCCTTGGCCGGCGGTGTCGCCGCTCCAGGCAAAACGCACATCACGAACGACTTTTGACGTGGACAGAACAGGTAGCCGCAAGTGCCCCAGCATGGCCTCAGACAAGACGCGCTCGTTGTGCAGATCTTGCAGCACGACGCGGTAAAAGATCTCCTGACCGGCGGGCAAGTTGGCCAGATCAATGCGGCCAGTAAAGTCGCTGTCTTCCATTAAATAAGGGCCGCGCACGCGTGTGGCATTGGCAAAAGTAGACTTGGTGGACCACTCAATCCATAAGCGCGAGGGACGATCGCTGCGCGTCCAAATCACCGCGCCATCGGATGTCGGGTCGCCACTCTGAATGCCATGCGCCATTTTGGGCCGCATGGCATCGCGTGTGATCACGGCAGGCGCAGTCTGCGCAAGGGCGATGTTGGGAACAATGGTTGCGCCACTCAGAAGAGTTGTGGCGTTTAAAAAGCTGCGACGGTCCATGCGAATGCTCCAGAACTAAGGAGGTCGTAGTCTCGCAATCCAACAAGTCAATAGCGTGAAATGCAAGCGTGCTCGGTCCTGTTTTCCAATTCAAACACCCAGAAGCATTCATACAAACCATAAAGTTCTATTTTTTATCTTCAAGCTACGCCGTTCCATGGCCGGTGTGTGCAATGGCTTTGCGCTTTACACACAATTCACAGGGCACGACATGCGTCTATCGGGCAAGGTTGGAGTCATCACCGGGTGTTCTTTGGGCATCGGCCGTGCAGGAGCCGGGCGCTGGATCTCTGCGGTGACCTGGCCGATGAAGCCATTGCACGCAGCATTGTGGATTTGAATCTGATCCAGTATGACCACGCCATGAATATCAATCTGCGCACCACGCTGGCGACCACGGCCGAGGCTTTGCCTTATTTGAGGCAGTGCGGTGGTGGCAGTGTGCTTTTCATCGCGTCAGTTTCAGGCCTGATCGGATCACCGTTCAGCCCGTTCTATTCGGCAGCCAAGTTTCCACTTGTCGGTCTGACGCGATCGCTGGCCAAGCGGCACGGCAAGGATCAGATCCGGTTCAACGTTTTGTGTTCTGGAACGACAGACACCGCGATGTTGCGGGTCTTTATGGCCCGACCGGACCCAAAGAGACTCTCGGCATGGACCCGGAAGATCTCATCAAATCGCGTGCCGCAGGTGGCACAATGCGCTGGGTCGCCATGGCCAACCTGAAGATGTTGCCAACGTGGCACTTTTTTTACTGTCGGATGATGCTGCATTTATCACGGGCGTCTCGCTTCCGCTGGACGGTGGCGTCAGACCGAAAGAAGTTGCCAAGGGCAAACCCTAGTCGACGTCCTCGCCGGCTAAAGTACATTGAAAGTCAAATTTCAATGAGGCATAACGAATGACCCGAAAAATAATCGCGCTCACTGCCCTTGCTTTTTCCCTGGCAAGTGGGGCGGTGTTGGCGGCACCACCTTCGGTAGAAATGACCTGGATGTCGGTGGCCAGTTGGTATTTCAAGATCGGCGATAAGCGGGTGTTGATGGATGGTTACATCACGCGGGTTCCCGAAGCGATCTTCACCCCATCCCCCGTGTTTCCAAAAGACAGGTACACGTACACCACAGCGCCCTTTGGTGTTGACAGCGCCTCCATCAGCAAGGTGCACGATGCCATGCTGGGCTCTGACAAGCTCGACCTGATGCTCGTCGGCCATAGCCATTGGGACCATAGTTGGGACGCGCCTGAATGGTCCAAGCTGACCGGCGCCAAGATGATTGGTGGTCAATCAACTTGTCTTCAGGCTGAATCGCAGGCTGTGAAGAGGGCACAGTGCCGTAGCGTGAGCGGCGGTGAAAAAATTGACTTGGGCGATGGCATCACGATGCGCGTTGTGCGCTTCAACCACAGCGGAGATGCGAGTAACCCCATTCAACATTTTGCGCGTGAGTTGTATCGCCCACCAGTACCCGATGCAGGGACGGGCGGCTACCGCGCCGGAGTGGGTGAGGACTTCCCCAACGGCGGCGGTAATCGGGCTTTTCTCTTCACCGTCGATAGCCCTGAAGGCAAGCTCTCATTCTTTGTGAACAACTCGGCAAGTGCCTTTGATCTCGACAAAGACATCATCGTAGACGGGGCAAACTTCGGCTCGCCCCTGTCCAATCTGGCCGCCGCCATGAAAGATGCAGGCCTGACCCAAGTGGACGCATGGATCGGTACAGGCGGTCGCGCCGTGGCGGAGCAGGTCGTGCCAGTGATACGACCCAAGGCCTATTTTCCAAGTCATTGGGACGGTCTGTTTAACTCGTTTTGGGCCGGTACGCCATACCCCTATAAGGACGATGCGCTTCAGGAATATTTGTCCGTCCGCAATATACAACTCGTGCCAGAGACTCAATACTTTGACAAGTTCATTCTGACCCAGGCAGGTGTAACCACAGACTTGAATCATGCTGTCAAAAGCAAACTGGGATTTAGCGATACCAAGCGCTTCAGTGCTGCAATGGTCGATGCTGTGTCGCAAGTCGCGTCAACAAGTGTTGGCGACGATTGCGGCGAAGGATTCAATGCACCTAACCCGTGGACGGACTTGTTCGCCTTGGTGGATAGGCGACTGCCAGCGCTCGCTGTAAAGCCGTAGTAACCGTATCCGCTTATGAAATCATTTCATTTCATTGTTGGGCTGCTGGCAGCCGCAAAAAATAACCTCAATCTAGCGCGGTGCCGAGCAGCACGGTCGCTTGGCTAGACAGCACGCCACCGTTGCCGTGCGCCAGCGCCAATGCACATCCCGGCACTTGGCGCGCGCCGCATTCTCCTCGAAGCTGGCGTACCGCCTCCACGAGCAGCAGCAGGCCGTACATTCCGGGGTGGCAGTAAGACAACCCACCGCCATTGGTGTTGACTGGGAAACGGCCGCCGGGTCCGATTGCGCCACCCTGCACGAATGCGCCGCCTTCGCCTTTGGCGCAGAAGCCGAGGTCTTCTAAGAAAAGCACGGTGTTGATGGTGAAAGCGTCATACACCAGCGCCACGTCGACATCGGTCGAATTGATACCGGCCATGGCGTAGGCCTGCGCGCCCGAACGCCTCGCAGCCGTTTCCGTCAGGTCCCGCATACCGGAGATGCTGGCATGCGACAAAGATTCCCCTACGCCCAGCACATAAGCCGGCGCCTTGGCCAGGGTGCGGGCCCGAGCGGCGCTGGTCAGCACGATGGCGCCGCCACCGTCGTTGACCAAGCAGCAGTCCCGCACGCCCAGTGGATCGCTGACGCGTGGCGCGGCCAGCACATCGGCGATGGTGAGTGGCAGCTTCTCCCAGGCCACGGGGTTGAGCAGGGCCCAGCGCCGCGCAGCCACAGCGACCTCGGCCAGTTGCTCGATCGTGGTGCCGTATTGGTGCATATGCCGACTTGCGGCCATGGCATAGGCAGACACCGGCAGCATCGGTCGGTACGGAGATTCGTAGGGATTGAATTCGCGTGGCGACGCAGTTGCACGGCTGAGCGAACGTTGGGTACTGCCATAGGCGATCACGGCCACCTCGCACAGCCCTTGCTCGATCGCGGCCATCGCATGGGTCACGTGGCTCATGAAAGACGAGCCGCCAATTTGTGTGCTGTCTTGGTAGCGGGGCACGATACCCAGGTACTCGGCCAGTGCCATGGTGGTAAAGCGCAGCTGGGTTGAGGCGGCAAACAGGCCGTCCACGTCGGACAGCCGCAGCCCGCAGTCTGCCAACGCGCGGACCACGCCCTGCGCCATCAGATCGAGGGGTGTCGTGCCGGGTGCGACTTGGCCCAGTTCTGACTCGGCCACGCCCACCACCGCAACGCTGCCGCGCACGAGGCCGTTCATGACTGCACCATCGGTTCGAACACCGGGCGGGTCACGCCGTCGGACTCTTCCACCATCCGTGCGGAGACCCGAAGGCCGATGGTGACGTCTTGGGCAGCGATACCTTCAACACGGCTCATCATGCGAAAGCCCTCGTCCAAGTCGACCAGTGCCACGTTGTAGGGCTCAGCGCCACGCGGGCGAACGACCGTGGTGGCATAGACGGTTCCAAGACCTGTCGAGATTCGCCATTGAAGGGGTTCGCCACTGCCCGGTGCGGCCACCCGCGGATGGAAAACCGCACGACCGCTGGCCGTGGCCTGGTAGGCCAGCCGACCTTCGCGGCAGTGCGCTTGCCATGTGGCGAGCGGGGATTCGGTTTTCAGGTCGAACCAGGAAAAATGGCCATCGATCATGTGTGCTTCCGCAAGCCGGTGCGAAAAGTATTGACCGGCACTTGACGGCATCTTACACTTAGTTATGCAAGCAACTAAACTGTCGGTGTCTGATGTGCTGACGTCCGCCAAGACCCCGGTAAACGATGCCGATGCCGGCGCGCAAGGTCCACGGACGTCCAAGTCCGGGGTGCGGGAGCGCCTGCTCGACACCGCTGAGTTGCTCTTTGCAGAGTTGGGTTATGCCGCCTGTACGTTTCGCAGTATTGCCTCCCAGAGCGGCTTTAATCAGGGCCTGCTGCACTACTATTTCGCAAGCAAGCAGAACCTCTTTTCCGAGGTGTTCCTGCGCCGTGCGCACGTGATCGCAGCACAGCGCACTTTGCTGCTGGACGTCGCGCAAGAGCGATTCGGCGCAGGCCAGGTACCACTGGAGGTGCTGCTGCGAAGTTTTCTGACCCCTGCATTGGAGATGGCGCAGCAAGGTGAGGGCGGCCGTGCCTTCGTGCGCATTCATTCGCAGTTGCGCGGTGAAGCGGGCGACCCCGGACTGGCGCTGCGCCGCCAGGCATTTGGCCCTTCTACCGAGCGCTATGTGCAAGCCCTCTGTGTCGCCTGCCCTCATTTGCCAGCCCAGACTGTTTACTGGCGCTTCAATTTCATGGTCGGCAGCTACCTGGTGGTCAGCTCGCAGGCTGGACGTCTGAAGGATTATTCCGGCGGTGCCTGCACTGCCAGTAATCTGCAGGCCGCCATGGACCAACTGGTGCCTTTTGCACTGGCCGGCTTTCTCGCTCCCCCACCTCCCTAACCCTTTCCTTAAAACCTTCCCTAAGGCCCTATGTACGCAGCACCCCCCGTCATCCAGACCGAAATCCACTCCCGTATGCCCGACAGCCTCCGCCGCATGGGCCACCCGTCGCACTGGGTGGACAAGCGAGGCGCTGGGCCCGTCCACTCTTTCCTGGAGGGTCCGTCTTTCGATCGCGAAGGGAATCTTTTCTGCGTTGATATTCCCTACGGACGCATCTTGAAAATCACGCCAGCAGGTGAATGGAGCACCTTTGCCGAATGGGATGGCGAGCCCAATGGACTGAAGTTCCACAAGGACGGACGCATGTTCGTGGCTGACCACGCGCTAGGCTTGCTCTCGTTCGATCCGAAAACGGCCGCCATGACGGTGGTGCTGAACCGTCCCAATCACGAGGGTTTCAAAGGCCTCAACGATTTGATCTTCAATGCTAACGGCGATGTTTTCTTCACCGACCAAGGCCAAAGCGCGCTGAACGACCCGAGCGGACGGGTGTGGCGCCTGCGCGCCGATGGTCAGTTAGATCTGCTGTTCCAAGGTGTCGCCGGCCCTAACGGGATCCTGCTGAACAAGGAAGAAAACCTGCTATACGTCGCGGCGACCCGGACCAACAACATTCTGGTTATTCCGCTGCTGCCCGACTACAAGGGTGCCGGCAAGGTCGGCATGTTCATTCAACTCTCCGGTAGCCCCACCGGTCCCGATGGCATGGCGCTTGACGAGGACGGAAACCTCTTCATCGTTCACGCCGGCTTTGGCACGGTGTGGGGATTTTCCAAGTACGGCGAACCCATTTGGCGCATCAAATCCTGTGCTGGCATGCGCACCACCAACGTAGCCTTCGGCGGACCAGACAACAAGACCCTGTTCATCACCGAAGCCGAGCACGGTGTCATCTTGAAGGCGCAGTTGCCGGTGGCCGGTAAGCGGATGTACTCGCATGCGTGAAACGCCTGCGTCCGGCGCTGACAGCCGCGTTCCGGCGCAGCTGATGCGCCCCCTGGACGTCTTGCGCAGCTACAGCGCGCACGACTACACCATCGCCGGGGCGTTTGCGAGCCGACTCGCAGTTCAGTCGGACAAGGCGTTCCATTTGTACGAGGGGGCCACGCGTACTTGGTGCGAATTCGATGGCGACGTGGCAAGGGCTGCCGCCCTGCTGGCTCGCCAAGGCGTGAAGGCGGGTGACCGCGTCGGCATCGTCGCGCGCAACAACCCTGCGCATGTCTTGCTGCTCTTCGCGCTGGCTCGTTTGGGGGCCACCTTGGTTCCCGTGAACCCTGAGTTTGGCGTTGCAGAAGCAGGCTACGTGTTGAACCATGCGCAGTTGTCCGGTCTCATCTGCGATGCGGCCTCGCTCGAAACGACCCTTGCCGCTTGCGCGGAACACGGACTGACGCCTTGGATGTTTTTGCTGGGTTCTGTCCCAAGTGTCGCCGGCGATGCGCCGCCATTGCTGCAAGACCTCCTCGCGTCGATAGATCCCGCAGACGCGCCACCGCTCGAAGGTGACTCGGAGTCTATCTGCGTGATCATCTACACCTCGGGAACAACAGGCTTTCCTAAGGGGGCGATGCACAGCCAGCGCAGCTTTTTGCTGTCCGGCGAGGCATTCGTCGAGCGCATGTATGTGCAGCCCGAAGACCGGCTGATGATCGTGCTGCCGATGTTCCACATGAATGCCTTGTTTTATTCGGTGTCTGGCACGGTTGCTGCCGGCGCGACGATGGCCATCGTGCCGCGCTTTTCTGCCTCTGCCTTCTGGGTCCAGGCTGAGGCCAGCGGCGCAACCGTGGTGAATATCATCGAGGCAGCCTGCAATATTTTGAAAGCCCGACCCCGAAGTGAGTTTCACCCCGGGCACCGGCTGCGCTGCGCCTACGGCGTGCGCCAAAGTGCCCAGAAAGCCTTCAGGGAAGACTTCGGCGTGCCGTACTTCGTCTCGGGCTACGGCATGACCGAGATCCCCGGCGTCACCTGCAGTCCCTATGGTGGCCTGCAGAAGCCCGGCACCATGGGGCCGGCTGGCAGCCATCCGGACCCCGATATTCCTTGGGCCCAATGCCGCGTCGTGGACGACGAAGGGCAAGACGTGTCAGATGGCAGCGTCGGCGAGCTGATTGTGCGTACCCCGATCGTGACCAAGGGCTACTTCCGTGATCCAGAGCAGACCGCGGCGGCTTTTCGCGAAGGCTGGTTCTTGACCGGTGACCTGGTGACCCGCGATGCGGATGGCTACTTCACCTTCGTGTCGCGTAAAAAGGACATCATTCGCCGGCGCGGCGAGAACATTGCCGGTGCAGAACTGGACCGGGTGATCGGCGAGCACCCCGATGTGGCCGAGGTAGCGGCCATAGCCGTGCCGGCCGAGCTGGGTGAGGACGAGATCCTCGCCGTGGTGGTAGTCAAGCCCGGCACTGCCCCAAGCGCCCGGGACATCGCCAACTGGTGCGCTCGCCACCTAGCACCCATGAAGGTGCCGCGCTATGTGCTGTTCATGGACAGCCTCCCACACACGCCCACGCACAAGGTGCTCAAAGGCGCCTTGCGATCGGACCCCACCCTTAAGTCGCGTGCCACGGATCTGTCCCGAACCTGAGCGACATACCCATTCGCAACAGCTCGATACGCCCTTTTCATTTCTGGAAACAATGCATGACAAACATTGAGCGCCGCCGTTTGGTTGCGACCGCCCTGGCAAGTGCAGCCCTGCCCAGCCTGCTGGCTGTTACGCCTAGAGCGCATGCGCAGGCTGGCTGGCCCAACCGGCCAATCCGGCTGGTGGTTCCTTATCCGCCGGGCGGCGGCACGGATGTGGTGTCACGGCTCATTGCTGAACCGTTGTCGCAGGTGCTTGGCCAGCCAGTGATTGTCGACAACAAGGGGGGTGCCAATGGCATCGTCGGCTGCCAGTATGTGGCCGGCGCACCGCCCGACGGCTACACCATCTTGCTGGTGCTGCCCGGCCAATTGGCTGTCAACCCCGCGCTGTACAGGAGCTTGCCGTATCACCCTGTGCGGGACTTCGCCCCAATCATTCAACTCACCTCGTTCGAGTTGACTCTGGCGGTAAATCCGTTGCTGCCCGCGCGCAACGTCAATGAACTGGTGGCGCTGGCCAAGGCAAAGCCGGGCACGTTGACGCTGGCCTCGGCGGGTACTGGTAGCGCCGGGCATATGGCGGCGATTTGGTTCGCCATGAAGACAGGGGTGGAATGGCTGCACGTGCCCTACAAAGGCGCGGGTCCAGCTTTCACCGACTTGATGGGTGGTCAAGTGGACCTCACGTTCGCCACCACCTTGTCGACCCTGCAGCACGTACGCAATGGCAAGCTGCGCGCGCTGGGTGTCACAGGTGTCAAACGCTCAGCGGCGGCGCCCGACATTCCCGCGATTGCCGAATCGATCCCGAGCTATGAGTTCACGCAGTGGCATGGCTTGGTGGCGCCTGCCCGCACGCCACCAGAGTTGATCGCACGGCTCAACAGTGAAATCGGAAAAATTCTCCAGCGACCTCATGAAAAGGAAAAACTCCTCTCTCTCGGCTCGGAGGCTCGTGGCGGTAGTCCGGCTGATTTTGCTAAAACTATCCAAGCGGACATCACCCGCTATGCTGACTTGGTTAAGGTCTCCGGTATGACGGCGGAGTAGGCGCCAGCGTTAGGAAAAGGGCCTGTGATGAGTGAACCCGATATCAATCCTCGAAATCCGCCAACCTATTGGGCTATTCAAAAATATACGGCATGCAGCCAAGTCCTAAGATAAGCTGACTTTTCAAACACCGTTGGACTTCTATGAACGACAAAGTAATTCAGCTGATGGCGAAGATGGCCGCGTTAGAAGATGACCTTCGCACGGCCATTCATGAGCAAGAAAGCAAGATATTCTTTGAGATCAAAGGCAAGCGCGTTGAGTTTGAAAGTTCAGTCAAGGCCACCCACAAAAAGCTAAAGACCGGGTTTTTTCGGTGGGTGGTGACCAACCGGCCGCAGAATCTGATCACCGGGCCGATCATCTACGCCATGATCTTTCCATTGATGATGCTTGACTTGTGCGTCAGTCTTTACCAATGGATTTGTTTCCCCGTTTACGGGGTGGTCAAAGTCAAACGCGCCGACTACATCGTTTTCGACCGGCACCAGCTGCACTATCTCAACTTCATTGAGAAATTTCACTGTACCTATTGCGAATACGGCAATGGGCTCATGGGGTACATGGCTGAAATTCTGGCGCGCACTGAAGAGTATTTTTGTCCCATCAAGCACGCGCACAAAGTTTTGGGAACGCACGCACGCTACAAGCGCTTTCTGGACTACGGTGACGCTACTGACTATGAGGCGAAGTTAGAGGCTTACCGGGTTGCTCTCGGGGGAAAGAAGCAAGCTGAAGGATCCCCATCAGAAGTTTAGCCGTCGCTTCAGAAGGGTAATTTCATGCTGGCTCTTGGCCATCTGACTTCCAAGCGACCGCATCGACCTCAACCAACCACTGTGGCTTGGCCAAGGCCTGAACAATCAGCACCGTTGATGCCGGTCGTGCATCAAGAAGATAGCTGGCGCGCACGGTAGCATAGGCCGCCATGTCATTCGGTCGCACCAAAAAATGAGTCACCTTCACCAGGTTAGCAACAGTCATTTCTGCATCAGCCAAAACGGCCAGCAGGTTTGACCAGACCACATGAGCTTGCTGTTCAATGTCCTCAGACAGTGCGCCATTGACATTAATACCGACTTGACCCGCAATGTGCAGCCAGCGGCCGCTACCCGGCGCAGATATGCCATTGGAGTAAGCGCCGGCAGGTGCCGCTATCGTGGAGGGGTTGTGTTTTTTTAGGGTCATGGGTCAGTCTCGCTTCTCACAGCTAGGTAAGCCTCGGGCAAAAGACGGGGTAGTCCGGCTGGCAGATGCGGTAGCGGGTGGCTTGCCGTCGTCAGGCGTTGAGCGCCAGAGTACCCAACCCATGCCTTTGAAGACGAATGTCCAACCTTCGGTCACGGCATTTTTTTCCATGCCGATAGGAACGATCAACCAGCGGCCTGGCTGATTTTTTGCCAACGCCAGCTGAGCTTGGGTTTGTAAGGACTGTGCAGCGACTGCGTCGAAGTCAGCACTTTCGAAAAGCTCGCGCTGCCAGCTGTCGCCAACATGTGCACGCAAAGTTTCCCAGTCACTGATGACGACCAAAGGCTGGCTGACTTGCAGGTAGAAGGGCAAGTCATATGGATAGGCATCCAGTGCATAAATCGTGTCCTTAGGCGATGCTTCGCACGCCAGCACCGCAGCGATATCTCGACTCAACACTTCTGAGGTGTGTTTCATAGAGAAGACGCTACCGACCAAAGCGAGCGACAAGTTCAAGATCACGATCGCCCAAAGCCAACGTTGAGCGTGTTTCACCGTCAGCATGACTTTGTCCCAACCCATCGCGGCCAACATCGTCAGTGGCGGAACTGCCGGCAAGATATAGCCTAACAACTTGGAGCTGGGCACCGAGAAAAAGATGAGAACGCTCAACAGCCAAATCCAGCAGAGTGATGTCCAAGACTTGTCTGGAATGGCGCCAGAGGGTGAGCGCAGGCGTCTGTTGGGTAACAAGGGCAACAGACTGAAGACGCACCAAGGAAAAAATAAGATCACCAAGGCCATCAGGTAAAACCACCACGGATACACGCTGTTGAAGGTGCTGGCGGTGTAGCGTGCAAAGTGTTGTTTGATGATGATGTAGTCAAAAAAACCGGGATATTTCAGTTGCGCAAGCACAAACCAAGGTAGCGCAATAGTGGCGAACAGCAACAGGCCACTGATCCAGGGAAGGCGCCACACTTTGCTGAACTGGCGGGTCCATACCAGCCAGATGAAGATGACCATGCCCGGCAAGACCAAACCAATCAAGCCCTTGCTCAGCACGGCCAAGCCGCAAGCGACAAATCCCCAACGCGCCCACGTGGCATTCACTTTGCGTGAGCCCTCACTGTCTATGAAGGCGAAGGCAAAGCAGCCGATGGCCGCACTGATCCAGGTGGCGACAAGGATGTCGTGATTGATGAACTGACCGGCGAAAAGGAACGTCAGGCTGCTACCGATCATCAGGAGGGCTCGGCCTGCCGTGGCTTCGCCTGCGATTTTTCGGGTCACCAAATAGAGGCCAACCAGCATCAAGCCTGCATGCAAGGCGGGCACCAGCCGGGCAGACCAGACGCTCACACCGATGATCGAAAAAGTGATGGATTGCAGCCAATGCAGCAAGGGCGGTTTGTGAAAGAACGGCAGTCCGTCCAGCCGGGGCGCCAGCCAATCGCCGGAGACCAGCATCCACCGGCTCACCTCCGCGTAGCGTCCCTCGTCGGGCAGCGCCATCGGCCGAAGTGCCGCTAAAAAGAGCAAGAAGCACCACAAGGCGGCCATCATCAGCCAGTGCTTGTGGGACTCGGTCAAATTACGCATAAAAAACAATCGGGAGGGTGGAGTGCAGCTATGAGCATATCCGAACAAGCTCTGCAGTGGATGCCCAGGTTGCCGGTATATCAGCATCAAGCGATAGACTGTCAGTCTTAGTCAATAGGCCCCATCTTGGGCAACACACAAGGATACATAAATGGCGACTCCATCAACGATCAAAAAGTTACTTCTTTGCGCTTTCATGGTGATCTGCTCAGGTGCGCAGGCAGCCGGCGACAAAGTGGTTTATCACATTGACAACTCGGCTCAACAGGCAACCAAAGGCCTGCGCAATATTCGCAATCATCTGGATGAAGCTCCGGATACACAGATCATTGTGGTGACACATGCCGACGGTGTTGATTTTCTGCTTGAGGGCGCCAAAGACAAAGCGAATCCGAACATTGACTACGCCTCGTTGGTCTCGGCCCTGAAGGCACGTAATGTGCGCTTCGAAGTCTGTGAAATCACGCTTAAGAATAGAGGGCTCAAAAAAGAACAATTCATCATGGATGCCGATTTCACGCCGTCAGGGGTTGTCCGAGTGGCGCGATTGCAAGCGAGAGAAGGCTACGCCTATATCAAACCCTGATGGTTTGATCTGTTTCCGCGCTTCAGGTCTGGCCCCTGAAGGGCTGTAAACAGAGAAATTATGGGCATGGCGGTCATGGTCAGATTCCTTTGTCCTACATAAATAGCATGGCGTTTCACCGTTAATTACAACGTGCATTCGCACTAGATCAAGTCGGGGCTTCTTGGCATGGTCTGGTTCATATGCGTTGGTCAATTCATCTGGTGTGGAGAGCCGCGTGCGTGTAAAGAAGAGATGCGATATTCAAATTTGGAGGGCAAGTCCTAACGATGTTGAGCATTGGCGTTGGCGTGAATTCACAAGTTTGCTGGACTTGGCCGAGCGTTCTCAAGCCTTTAAATTCAGACATGAAGCGGATCGAAAAGCCTACGTGCTGGCCCATGGCTTACGCCGATTGGCACTCGCAGACCTGCTGAATGTCCCGCCCACCGCACTGGTTTTTCGGTGCGATAAAAATGGCAAGCCAGAACTGATCAGGCCGACGCACAAGCCTATTTATTTCAGCCATTCGCACACGCGTAAGGGTGTTGTTTTTGCGGCATCTGCCGATATGGTGGTTGGCATCGATGCAGAAAGCGTCGGCACTGAGCCGCTTGATTTTGAGTTATTGCGCCCCTTCATGGGCTGTTCTGTTCTCCCCTTGGCTGAGAAAAAACAAAGCCCAGCAACCAGTTTTTACCGTTACTGGACGGCCCTGGAAGCCTTTTCTAAGGCTATCGGTACAGGACTTTCGCAGGCTCATTCATGCATCCGGTTCGTCCCTGATGCGCATGGGCACTGGAACGTTAAATTCGACGATCCTCACACGCCAGAAATGACTTCAATGGTCACGCAGGCTGTGGTTATGCCGGTCACTTCACCACACGGTTGCGTGGCCTCGCTGGCCGTGATGAGCCCGCCTCAAAACTTTACGACAGCGTCATCATTTGAAACACTCGGCGAAGACATCACGCTGGTGATTCATGAGAAAAACATAACTGAAGATTTCGAATTTTTTCAACACCCGTCAAACTAAGGATCAAGCCATGGACATGAGCAGACACAGTGCGGTATTTGTCGGTGGCGGTAGTTTGTTGGTGCGTTGCGCAGAGTGTTATTTAAACGCCGGTCACAGCATCAAGGCCGTGCTTTCTAGCAGTCCCAAAATTTTGGAATGGGCCGAGAGTCAGGGCATTCCTGCGGTGCGTGTGGATGTGCCGTCAAAGACTGATTTGCACGGAATCGAGTTTGATTTTCTTTTCAGTGTCGCGAACTTGCAGATACTGCCGGCTGCGGTGATTTCACAAGCGCGTCAGCTGGCCATTAATTTTCATGATGCCTTGCTGCCCGACTATGCCGGATTGAACGCGACGGCTTGGGCCCTGATGGCGCGAGAGTCGACACATGGCATCACGTGGCACGAAATGACACCGGCGGTTGATGCCGGACGTATCGTGCAACAGCTCGTCTTTGCCGTGTCCCCACAAGAGACGACATTGAGCCTGAATGCGAAATGCTATGAGGCTGGACTGGCCAGCTTTCAGGCGATGCTGGAAGACATCGCTCGGGGCGAGCTAATGCTGACACCGCAAGGGAGGCCGATACATTATTTTGGTTTGACCGCACGACCGGCAGCCTTGGCTACGATTGATTTTTCAGACAGTGCGGAGGCGATTTCCGCCTTGGTTCGTGCGCTCGATTTTGGCTCGGGACATTACCTGAATCCACTGGCGCGGCCCAAGATTTTCACCGGCGACGAAATCGTTCTGGTGCGGTCAGCCCGCGTCAGTGAGCTCGTGTTGAACTTCACATCTAGGCCTGGCACGGTGATCGACGTGCAGGGTGACACACTGTCTGTTGCCGCCGCTGACGGCGTGGTAGTTTTTGGCGGCTGCGATGCACACAACCTTCAGCCAGGTATGGTCTTGCCGGCGTTGAGCACTGATTTGAAGGATAGGCTGGAAAACCGGATACCCAAGGTCGGTCGTGGCGAATCTTTTTGGTTCAACGCATTTGCTCATCTGGCGCCAGTGGAGTTGCCCTATCCAAAAATGCGCCAGGCTGCACCAGTGATGAAACCGCCATACGTTTTCCCCCTGCAGGTTGCGGCGCAAGGGTCGCGCAGCGTGGCCGGTTTGACGTCGTGGTTGGCGGCGCTCACAGGTCAGGCGAAGCTGTCTATTTTTTATGGCGATGCTGTTCTGAGTGGGCAAGCCGAAGGGCTTGAGCCATGGTTGTCAGCGTGGGTGCCGTTGACGTTGAAGGTCGATTTGGCTGGCCGTATTGCCGACGCCGTGGCGCGCACTGAAGCGCACATCAATCAAGTTCACCAAGCCGGGCCATGCCCGTGTGACTTGCCGACCCGCTTAGCTGACAAGCCAGTGGGTCTGTCGCAATGCATGGCCATTGGTGTGTGCCTGAATCGCCCCCCTAAGCTGGACGCTAGTGACGCACCGGCGCTCTTGTTGACGGTGGATGTCTCCTCCCGAGAATTGGTGCTGGTCGCCGACAGTGCGGTGTTTACCGCCGAAACGGCCGAGGTCATGGCGATGCATCTGGCAGCTTATCTGACTGCTTTTGAAGCGGCGAGCGATGTGGCGCTAGTGGCAGAGATTTCACTGCTGCCTGAGGTTGAAGCTGATCTCTTACGCACACTGAACAGGAGTGAAACGTCTTATGAAAAGACGCTGAGTGCGCATGAGCTGATCTCGGCGCAGGCAGCTCGTCATCCGGCTCAATCGGCCATCACTTTCTACGGCCGCACGCTCACCTACCAAGCGCTTGAGCAGCAGTCAACCGCACTGGCTGGGCAGCTGAGTCAGCGCGGCGTTCAACCTGGCGACGTGGTGGGTCTGTGCCTGGCACGCAGTCCTGAATTGATCATTGGCTTGTTGGCCATCTGGAAAGTGGGTGCGGCCTATCTGCCGCTGGACCCGGCTTATCCGGTGCATCGCTTGAGCTTCATGGTTGACGATTCGGCCACGCGGCTGGTGTTGACCACGGCGCCTATGGCCAAGACACTGGGTCTGCCGCAACACAAGACCATGCTGCTCGATGCGTCCAGGGCATTGGAGTCTGAAGCAATAGAGTTTCAAGGTGGGTCAGAGCAAGACGGCTCAACGCGTGCGGCCTATGTCATCTACACCTCCGGTTCAACCGGCAAGCCCAAGGGCGTGGTGGTGACGCACCGCAACGTGATAAATTTTTTCGCCGGTATGAGCCAACGCGTGCCGCATGAAGCAGGTGCGCGCTGGCTGGCGGTGACCAGTTTGTCGTTTGATATTTCAGTGCTGGAGCTGTGCTGGACCTTGAGTCGCGGTCTCACGGTGGTGCTGCACTCAAGCCAGCCGCAAGTCCGCAGCGAGGGCCCCGAGTTCAGTCTTTTTTACTTCGGCAACGACAACCAAGTGGAGCCGCATCAGCGTTATGAACTTCTTTTTGAAGGTGCGCGTTTTGCAGACCGCGAAGGCTTTGCCGCCGTCTGGACGCCTGAGCGTCACTTCCATGCCTTTGGCGGCATGTACCCCAACGCAGCCATGACCAGTGCGGCCTTGGCCGCTATCACTACACGGGTGAAAATCCGCGCCGGCAGTTGTGTGCTGCCGCTGCACCATCCGATCCGTGCCGCCGAAGACTGGGCGGTGGTTGACAATATTTCCCAAGGGCGCGTGGGGATTGCCTTTGCCGCGGGCTGGCAACCGAATGACTTCGTCATGGCACCAGAAGTATTTGCCAACCGCAAACAAGAGCTTTTCGAGCGCATTGAGGTGGTGCGCCGACTCTGGCGCGGCGAAAGCGTTGCGTTCGAGAGCCCGTTGGGCGGCAGCGTTGATATCAAGACCCGACCCAGTCCTATTCAGGGGGAAATTCCAGTCTGGGTCACGGCGGCTGGTAACCCGGAGACCTTTGAGCAGGCGGGTGAACTGGGCTGCCGACTGCTGACGCATTTGCTCGGTCAAAACCTGACCGATGTTGCCAACAAGATCCGTCTTTACCGTGCGGCTTGGCGAAAGGCAGGCCATGCCGGTTCAGGCCATGTGACGATGATGCTGCACACCTTTGTCGGCGACGACGAAGAGGTGGTGCGTGAGACGGTTCGCCAACCTATGAAAGCGTATTTGCGCAGTGCTGTTGACTTGGTTCGGCAGGCCGCATGGACGTTTCCGACCTTTGTTCAGCGCAGCTCTGGCAATGGTAAAACACCGCTTGAAATCATGGAGTCGGAGCCGCTCTCGGAAGCCGACATGGACGCCTTGCTGGAGCATGCTTTTGCCCGCTACTACAACACCAGCGCCTTGTTTGGTTCGCCTCAACGCTGCTTGGCAATGGTCGACCAATTACGCGACGCTGGCGTTGACGAAATTGGCTGCTTGATTGATTTCGGCATTGAAGCGGATGCAGTGCTAGCCCATCTACGTGATTTGAAAAATCTGATGGACATGTCGCAACAATCGCCAGGCGCCGTGCAGCGAGTGTCGGTGGCTGATGACATTCTTCAAAACGAAGCGACGCATTTGCAGTGCACGCCGTCCATGGCCTCGATGCTGGTGGCTGACGCGTCGGGTCGAGAGGCGCTGTCTGGGCTGTCAGCTTTGTTGGTCGGCGGTGAGGCGCTACCGCTGGAGTTGGCTAGAGAGCTGACCGCGCTGGTGCCCGGCAAGGTGTTGAACATGTACGGTCCGACGGAGACTACGGTCTGGTCGACAGTCTGTGATTTGAGCGAGTACGACTTGATGTCACCCGAGGCCTTCGTGCCGCTGGGACAAGCTATTGCCAACACGCAACTCAGCGTGCGCAATGCCGTTGGTTTCGATTGTCCTGCGCTCGTGCCGGGTGAGTTGTGGATTGGTGGTGATGGCGTGACTCTGGGCTACCTCGGGCGGGCAGAACTCACCGCCGAACGATTCCTCGCGGATGCTGGGCTTGCCGGTGGTCGGTGGTACCGAACCGGAGATCTGGTGCGGCGTCATCCAGACGGTGAGATTGAATTTCTGGGACGCACTGATCATCAAGTCAAGATTCGTGGCCACCGCATTGAGCTCGGTGAAATTGAGAACTTGCTGCTGCGCCAGCCTGGTGTGAAACAGGCGGTGGTGATGGCCCGTGACGATCCAGCCGCTGGCCATCGGCTGGTCGGCTATGTCTCACCGCAAGCGGGTGTCACGCTCAATCTGGAGGTCTTACGACAAGCCTTGGCTGCAGAGTTGCCAGGGATCATGATCCCTGCAAGTTGGGTGGTGGTGTTGGCCTTTCCACTCACACCGAATGGCAAGGTCGACCGCTTGGCGTTGCCAGACCCGCGCGCCATCGTGGTGCCGACAGCCAACTCACCGGAGAATGAATTTGAAAAATCAATCGCAGCGCTGTGGCGCGATGTCTTAGGGTTGACGGAGGTCAGTGCCACCGACAACTTTTTTGACTTGGGAGGCCATTCATTGCTGGTGGTCCAGGTGCAGCGTCGACTGCTTGAAGCTTCTGGACAGGAAGTCTCCATCACGGACATGTTTCGCTTTCCAACGATCCGCGGCTTGGCTCAGCACTTGTCCGGTCAGGGGGTCAGCACGTCCGTGAGCGATGGCCTCAGCCGCGCACGGATGCGCAGAAACCAGCGTACGCCCGTCACTTATTCGCAAACCCCATCGGCTTGAACGGAGTGTTGCTTGTGGACCATAAAAATCAATCTGCCGCAGCCTGCATAGAGCCCGGTTGCATTGCCATCGTTGGGCTGGCCGGTCATTTCCCCGCGGCCCGTTCAGCGGCTGAGTTGTGGTTGCTGCTCAAAAGTGGCAAACCGGCCACCGAGTGGTTGAGCACCGAACAGTTACGCGCGGCAGGTGTGTCAGAGGCTGACTTTGTTGACCCCAACTATGTGCGGGCCAGCTTGGTGTTGCCCGAGATGGAGATGTTCGATGGTGAATTTTTTGGTTTCAGTCAACGTGATGCCTCTGTGATGGACCCGCAGCACCGGCATTTTTTGGAGTGCGCGTGGGAGGCACTTGAAGACGCCGGCCACATGCCGGAGCAGTTTGAAGGCTCGGTTGGCGTTTTCGCCGGCTGCGGCATGCAGGCGTATTTGCCGCAAAACCTATTGACGAATTCGGCCTTGGTCAAATCTATGGGTTTGTTCTTGCTTCGGCATACCGGCAACGACAAAGATTTTTTGACCACGCGCTTGTCCTATTTACTGGACTTGAAAGGGCCCAGCATCACGGTGCAGACTGCTTGCTCAACCTCGCTGGTGGCGGTGCATCTAGCGGCGCAGAGTTTGCTGTCTGGCGAGTGCGATATGGCGCTGGCGGGCGGCGTCAGCATCGAGCTGCCGCACCGTCGTGGCTATCACTACACAGCCGGTGAAATTCTCTCGCCGGACGGACTTTGCCGTGCCTTCGACGAACAGGCCAGCGGCACTGTTTTTGGCAGTGGTGTCGGCGTTGTTGTGTTGCGGCGTTTGGAAGATGCGCTGCAGCAGCGCGATCAAATTTATGCGGTGATTCGAGGTTCTGCTGTCAATAACGATGGCTCGCAAAAAGCTGGTTATCTGGCACCCAGCGTCGAAGGTCAGGCGCGCGCTGCTGTTGAAGCACTGGGCATGGCTGGTGTGGAACCGTCGAGCATTCAGTACATCGAGGCACATGGCACAGGCACGCCCGTGGGCGACCCGATTGAGGTGGCTGCGCTGGCGCAGGCTTATGGGGGCTTGCCGGGTACTTGCGGGATAGGGTCTTTGAAGACCCACATCGGTCATCTTGACACGGCTGCCGGCGTGGCCGCCTTGATCAAGGTGTCGCTGGCAATGCGCCATGAATGGATGCCTGAAAGTCTGAATTTCAGCACGCCAAACAGCCGTTTGGCGATTGAGAAAACACCGTTCTATGTTGTCGACAAAGCCAAGCCTTGGCCGCAGGGCAGCACGCCGCGCCGCGCTGCGGTGAATGCGCTCGGCGTTGGCGGCACCAACGCCCACGTGATTTTGGAAGAACCGCCGGCCATGGCAATACGGCCAAGCACAGCCTCTGCCGATGCTTGGCAATTGATCACGCTGTCTGCCCGCACGCCCGCCGCCTTGCAACGCCTGAAAGCCAAATGGCAGTCATTTTTGGCGCAACCTGCAGACGGTTTTTCAACTGGATTTTCGCTGGCGGATGCGGCCTACACCCTGCGCGTTGGCCGGCGTGACTTCACGCACCGCATGGCGGTGGTGGCGCAAGACCTGAGTGGTCTTCGAGCCACCTTGGAGGCGCGCAATGCTCCGCGTGCAGTCACCGCGCAAGCCAGCGCTTCGCCGCCTCCGGTGGTGCTGATGTTCCCCGGTGGCGGGGCGCATTACCTTGGCGCAGGGCGCGACTTACTGGCTTTGCCGGTCTTTCGCGAGGCGATAGACGCTTGCTTTTCGCGCATGCCGTCAGACGCGCCGCAGGACTTGCGAAGTGTCATGTTCGCGCGCGACAACGACCCTCAGTCTGCGGCGCTGTTACAGCGACCGCGCTATGCGATTCCAGCCCTCTTCACGCTTGAATATGCGATTGCTAAGTTGTGGCAAAGCTGGGGTGTCTCGCCTGCTGCGGTCATGGGCCACAGCGCTGGCGAATACACCGCGGCCTGTTTGGCCAGCGTCATGTCGCTGGAAGACGCGCTATCTGTGGTGGTCTTACGCGGCCAATTGTTTGAAGCTGTGCCTGCGGGCGGGATGTTGTCAGTCGACCTGTCAGAGGCTGAGCTGCTCCGTCAGATGGCCGGTCTTGATCTGGATGTCGCGGCCGTTAATGCGCCAGACAGTTGCACCGCCTCCGGCGAGTTGCAGGCTATTGAGGCACTGCAAAAAAAGCTCGCTGCCCAAGGTTTGGAGGCGCGCCGTATGCACATTGAGGTAGCCGCGCACTCGCGTTTGCTCGAAGGTGTTCTTGAGTCATTTCGTGTGCGCATAAAAAGCATTCGCCTGCAGCCGCCCAGCATGCCGTTCATCTCGAACCTCACGGGTACATGGGTAGGCGAAGATACCTTGACCGACCCCGAGTATTGGGTGAAACACTTGCGCCAGACCGTGCGATTTTCAGACGGGCTGACTACGCTGATGAAAATGCCGGATGCCGTTCTCGTTGAGGCCGGACCGGGTCAGGGCTTGAGCGCTTTAGCGCGGCATCATGCACAAGATCCACGGCGCGGTATTTTGCCGTCAACCGGGAAGGCGCACCCAGCGAATGACGTGCATGCAGACCTGCCGGTGATGTTGACGGCTGCTGGCGGGCTTTGGACACGGGGTGTGGCCATCGACTGGCAGGCTTTGCTTGGCGCATGCACGGGCACCGCCGTGACCCGGCGAACTTCTTTGCCAACTTATGCGTTCGAGCGCCAGCGTCATTGGGTCGATGCTGGCGTCGCAACGTTGACACCAACCCCGGTGCAGACCTTGCCTAAGTCGCTGCCCGTATCCGCTTTTCGGCGCTTGCCCGACTACGCCGACTGGGTGCAAGTACCCGAATGGATGCCATCTGAACCACGCACTGAAACCGCACAGCCGGGTTGCCATTGGCTGATTTTTGGCGGCGAGTCGAAGCTCACCGCTGATGTAGTCTTACGCGTCCTGAACCAAGGTGGTCGAGTGACCTTGGTACGTCCGGCCACCGACTTCTCCAGCCTGATTGATGGCAGTTTCACGGTGGCTGCAGCTGAAGCGTCACATTACGAGCAACTCTTTCGCAGTTTGGAGCAAGGTCCTGCTTTACCTGACTACATCCTTCACTTGTGGGCGCTGGATGTTCATATGAAAGCGGAGGGGACGGTTGAGGCTGATGAATGTTTGCCGGGTCAAGCGCTGACTTTTGACAGTCTGCTACTGATAGCGAAGGCCATTCAGGCCTTGGATTGGCAGCATCCCCTGCGCTTGACCGTGCTCACAGCGGGCAGCCAAGCCTTGCCTGGCGAGATGACGATCAACCCCGGCCATGCGCTGGCCTTGGGGCCGTGTCGCGTCATTCCGCATGAGTTGCCGAATGTGCGCACCCGGCTGATGGATTGTTTGCCGACGCACCTCAACTCGAAAGCGTTGCCGCGCCTGATCGTGTCGGAATGCATGTCTGCAGACGAGGCTGATCTGGTGGTCTATCGTGGGCAACAACGGCGCGTCATGCAACTCGTCAAGGCGCTGCCCTCAGCCGCGTCGGTAGCCAACCGTGGACTGCGCGCCCCCTTGCGCCAACGGGGTGTTTACTTGATCACGGGTGGACTCGGCGCGATTGCGCAGGAACTGGCCGAGTACCTGGCCCGCACACAACAAGCGAAGCTGGTGTTGCTGAGTCGGCGCGCTTTGCCTGCGCGTACAGAGTGGCGGCATAAAGTTGCCAGTCACGCCGGCTCAGACCTGGCCATATTGCTGCAACGCTTGCTAGCGCTGGAGGACGTCGGCGCTGAGATCCTCACGCTAAGTGTAGATGTGCAGGACCCTGTCGCTATGGCCCGCGCTGTAGCCGAATGCCGCGCTCGCTTTGGCGCATTGCATGGTGTTTTTCATGCGGCTGGTGTGTTGGAGGACGGCGCCATTCACGGGAAAAGCGCAGAGAGCATTCGGCGTGTGCTGGGTGCCAAAGCCGTTGGTGCACAGGTCTTGCATGCGCTGTTGCCGCCCGGTTCGCTGGATTTTTTGGCGGTTTTTTCATCCACAAGTGTTACCTTGGGCAGCGCAGGACAAGTCGACTATGTGGCGGCGAATGCCTTTGTGGATTCGCTGGCGGCGTCGCGTCCGGACGGCTTGTGCATCCACTGGGGTATCTGGGGCGACCGCGGCATGGCGCAACGGGCTTATGGTGGTGGTGAAGCGCGGTTGCCTTCTCACGTCAGCAGCAACGCCGTCAGTGTTCACCCGCTGCTCGGTGTTCGGTATGACAGTGTGGAAGGCGTGCGTTTTGAAGCGGTCTACACGCCGGCCAAGTTGTGGGTGCTGAACGAGCACAAGGTGGCCGGCCGACCCGTGCTCGTAGGCACCGCGTACATCGAAATCGCCCGTGCCGCCCTGCAGCAATTACACCCTGGAAGTGGTATTGAGTTGCAGGCGCTGTCGTTTGGCGAAGCCATGGTGTTCGATGACAACGCGCCGCGTGACGTCAGCATTGAGCTGCTGAAAAATGACCGGTCGACGGACGATGCGACATACGAATTCCGTGTACGTAGCCGCGCGCAGTTAGATGCGCCGTGGCAAGAACACGTGCGGGCGGGTGTCAGCCTGTTTCAAGGCGCGTTACCTGACGCCTCACCGCTGCCTGCCATCGCCTTGCGGCCGGGTATTTGGGTGGAGGGTCGAGTTCCGCAGGCGGGCGCTATCGCTTTTGGACCGCGCTGGCAGAACATGGCGCGCATGCAGCTGAACGGGCAGGGCGGCACAGCCGAGCTTGAATTGGCGGCTCACTTTGCACCCGACCTAAGCGCCTACACCTGCCATCCCGCGATGCTCGACATGGCCGCCAGCTTTGGACTGCATTTGTTGGGTCCGCAGACGCGGCAAGCGCTGCTGTTTGTGCCGCTGTCGATTGAACGTATCCGGCTGGTGGCACCGTTGCCAGTCCAGTGCGTCAGCCGGGTTGAACTGAACGGGCCGTTGCAAGACCGCATGGTCACCTTTGATGTGAGTTTGCACGCTAGCGATGGATCGCCGTTGGCCACGTTGGAAGGGTTTTGCATGCGCGGGGTGTCCCCCGAGGCGATGACGCAAGCCGCCCCTGCAGCGGCTGTCAAAGCCCCAACGCTGGTGGCGTCGATGTTGGCCTGCGGGATTCGGGGCGACGACGCGCCGGCCCTGTTTGAACGCATTTTTGCAACGTATGCGAGTGACCTCACGGTCACCTCCATATCACTGCCAGAGTTGCAGCGTGCATTCCAGCCTGTCATGCCGCACGTAGCCGCGAGTGTCGCTGTGCCGGCGACAACGGCATCAAAGGCCGGTGACGGCGGTTTGAGTCCGGTGCAGGGCGCGATCGCAGCCGTCTGGTTCGAGCTGTTGGGGACGCAAGAGATTGATCTGCAGGATGACTTTTTTGCCCTCGGCGGCCATTCGCTGGCTGCGGTGCGTTTGTTTGCGCGCATTCGCAAAGAGTTCGGTGTTGACTTGCCACTGGCGACACTTTTCAAAGCGCCGACCTTGGGCGCACTGTCCGCATGGGTTGAGCAGGCGCGCGGCCGGGCCGCTGCCAAAGCCAAAACTTCGACGAACAAAACGCCGACGAGCAAAGCGATGGCTGTTGAGGTCGATGCAACAGATAAACCCGATGTCTGTGCTGAGGAGAGTTGGTCTGCGTTGGTAGAAATCAACCGTGGTCGGGTCGGCGTGAAGCCGTTTTTTTGTGTGCACGGTGCTGCGGGCAATGTGTTGAACTTTAAAGTGATTGCGGACCGGCTCGGTGCAGACTTGCCCTTTTATGGCTTGCAGGCCCAAGGGGTTGATGGCCGATTGCCTTTGCTGCCCACCATCGAGGCCATGGCTACGCAATATGTAGCGGCTGTTCGCACGGTAGACCCCGTCGGTCCATACCGGCTGGCGGGCTATTCAGGCGGTGGCGTGATTGCGCTTGAGATGGCGCAGCAGCTCAAACAGACTGGCGCTGAAGTGGTGTTGCTGGCGATGCTGGACACGTTGGCGCCAGCGGCAGCCAAGGTGAAAATTTCACCCTTGAAAAAAATCTGGCTAATGCGCCATTGGTCCTTGAAATTCGCGATGGAATGGCCCGAACGTCGACGCACAACTCAGCAGGAGAAAGACAACTACAAATTGGCGATGGCGCAGTTGTCAAATGGTGAACCGCTGCCGCCAGAGCTGGCCTCGGCACATTTGTATAGTCATTTCGTCTCAGCACAGGAGCAGTATCGAGCGTCAGCCTACAGTGGTCCCATGGTCCTGTTCCGAGCGCAACAGGGCTACACACCGTATTTGAATGCGGGAGCACTGCTGGGTTGGCAAGCACATCTGCGGGGTGACATTCGTGTGGTTGAGGTTCCTGGCTCACATGTGTCCATGTTGTCGGAGCCGGGTTTGTCGCAACTGGTGCATGGTTTGCGGCAAGCACTCGCCAGGGCTGATGCGCAGACTAAATGGCCAAACGCGCTCGAAATCTCTGCGGGCGAAGGGCTTTTCAGTGTGAAGAACATGGCCGCCTGAGTGGGTGCAACGAAGTCAGCTCCGTGGCGCTAGCAGTGTGTTTTCGAGTTGTAACAATGCGGACTTGCGGTCCAAACCACCTGCATAGCCAGTGAGTGAACCGCTACGGCCGACAACCCGATGGCAAGGCACGAAAATGCTGATCGGATTGCGACCGATCGCGCCGCCCACTGCACGAACTGCGCTAGGTCGTCCGATGCTGGCGCTCAAGGCACTGTAACTGGTGGTGCTACCAGATGGGATAGCCAGTAACGCCCGCCAGACAGATTGCTGAAAGGGGGTGCCGGCAGTCATGTCTAGCGGCAGCTCAAAGTGATTTTGCTGCCCGGCAAAGTAAGCCGTCAACTGTTTGACGGCTTCTTGTAGGGTTGGGTTTGTGGCTTGTTCAGGCCAGAGGGCGTTTGGGTCTGCATGCTCAGCAACCAAGACGGCCGGTAGGTGGCGCTGCTTGTCAAACCATGCGCCGGCCAGACCGCTGGCGCTGGCCACAAGCGTCATATGACCCAGAGGGGTTAGGCAGCGGGTCTGCACCATCGAAGCGTTGAATTTCATGTTGTATTCCCCAGATGATTTTTCATGATGCGCCGCGGCGCAGCCCATGAAAGTGCAGGCTGATAATACGCTTGAGCTTGGTTCCGGCTGACCTTGTTTCGGCGTATTGTCCTGCTGTGTTTGGACGTGTCGCGGCCTACAATCATTGGCTGAGCAACACCTTGTTGTGACCACCAAGGAACCTGACTTCATGCATGTGACTCCCTCGATTTTCAAAGCTTATGACATCCGCGGCGTGGTGCCTTCCACGATCCATGAAGACGTTGCGGAGGCCTTGGGTAAAGCCTTTGGCACTGTTGCCTTAGCTGAAGGCGAGCGCACGGTGGCGGTGGGTCGCGACGGCAGGCTGAGCGGTCCCTCCCTCAGCGCGGCCTTGATGCGCGGTCTGCGGGCTGTTGGCGTTGAGGTGATTGACGTTGGCGCGGTGACCACGCCGATGCTATATTTTGCCGCCAACACCTTGTGCACCAGTGGCATTCAGGTCACCGGCAGTCACAACCCGAAAGACTACAACGGCTTCAAAATGGTGATGGCCGGTCGGGCGATTTACGGTGAAGAAATCCAAGCTCTGCGCCGCATCATGGAGGCCGATAGTTGGACGCTTGCGGCAGCGCTTGGCGTTAGTCGCCAAGTGGATGTGTTGCCGGCCTATGTTGAGCGCATCGTCTCGGACATTCGTCTGACGCGCCCGATGAAGATCGTGGTCGATTCTGGCAACGGTATTGCCGGTGCCTCAGCGCCAGGTATTTTTCGGGCGCTGGGTTGCGAGGTGACGGAGCTCTTCAGCGAGGTTGACGGCAATTTCCCCAATCACCATCCCGATCCGAGCAAGCCTGAAAACCTGCTTGACCTGATCGCTGCGCTTAAAAATAGCGATGCTGAATTGGGTCTGGCTTTTGATGGCGACGGCGACCGGCTTGGCATCGTCACCAAGGACGGTCAGAACATTTACCCCGACCGTCAGATGATTCTGTTTTCGCAAGACGTGCTGTCGCGCGTGCCAGGCGGCAATATTATTTTTGACGTGAAGTGTTCACAGCAACTAGCCCCGGCTATCGAAGCAGCCGGTGGCATCCCGCATATTTACAAGACTGGCCATTCGCTCATCAAGGCGCGCATGAAAGAGCTGGACAGCCCGCTCGGTGGCGAGATGAGCGGTCACATTTTTTTCAAAGAGCGCTGGTTCGGCTTTGACGATGGCACTTATGCGGGTGGCCGCCTGCTTGAAATTGTCAGCCGAAGCGCCAACGCCAGCGCCGTGCTCAACGCGCTGCCGACCAGCCACAGCACGCCTGAACTGAACGTGACGTGCGCCGAGGGCGAAGCCCATGCGGTGGTCGACAAGTTGATCCAGCAAGTGAGTTTTGCGGCCCCCGCGAAAATTTCAACCATCGATGGTGTGCGCGTCGACTGGCCTGATGGCTTTGGTTTGATTCGTGCGTCCAACACCACACCGGTGCTGGTGCTGCGCTTTGAAGGGCAAACGCCCGAGGCCTTACAGCGCATTGAAAAAGACATGCTGCAGCTGCTGCACAGCGTCAAGCCCGACGCCAGTGTTGGCGAGGCCGCGCACTGAAGCCCCGAAATGCTGCGGTCGCGTTGCCAGTCCGCTCCGTGAGTACGATGCGTTCTGCCTGTTCGAGGATGGAGTCCATTGCGCTTAAGCTGTATGCCGTTCTGATGAAGGCTGCCGAGCCATTGCTGCGCCGCAAATTGGCGCGCAGAGCGGTGGCCGAGCCGGGTTATGCCGAGGCCATCCCTGAGCGCTTCGGCGTCTACCATCAGCCGTCTGAAACGAGCAGCGAGCTGGTCTGGGTGCATGCGGTGTCGCTGGGTGAGACGCGCACCGCCGCGATCTTGCTGCGTGCTTGGCGTGAAGCCTGTCCGGGTCTGCGGGTGCTGTTGACGCACGGCACGGCTACCGGCCGCGCGGAAGGCGTCAGCTTGTTGCAACCGGGCGATGTACAGGTTTGGCAACCGTGGGACAGTCGGGTCGCAGTCGAGCGATTTTTGATGCATTTCAAGCCGCGCATAGGTGTCTTACTGGAGACCGAGGTGTGGCCGCAACTCATCGCAACAGCGCAGGCGAAGCAAGTGCCGGTGGTGTTGGTCAATGCGCGTTTGTCGGCGAAGTCACTGGCGGGTGCTGAACGCATGGCTTGGTTGGCGCGGCCGGCTTACCGTGCGCTCACCGCTGTGTATGCGCAGACCGAAGCTGATGCGCTGCGCTTGCAGCAGATCGGTGCCCATGTGGCGGGTGTCCTTGGCAACTTGAAATTTGATGCCCAACCCGATGCGGCGCAACAGGCCTTGGCACGGCAATGGCGGGCGCAACTTCAGCAGTCCGTGTTGATGCTGGCCAGCTCGCGGGAGGGCGAAGAGACCACCTTCATTCGGCAACTGGTGGCGCAGGGCGTCTTAGGTTCGGCGGTTAAGGGCGTTGGGCCGCGCTTGCGCGTGCTGGTGGTGCCGCGTCACCCGCAGCGTTTTGACACAGTGCAGCGTTTGATTGAACAACAAGGTCTGCGGGTGTCGCGCCGTTCCAATTGGCCCGATGCCGATGGTCCGGCGAAGTGTGCGGCCGCTCAGCAGGCCGACGTCTGGCTGGGCGACACGCTAGGCGAAATGGCGCTGTATTACTCGTTCAGCGAGCTGGCCTTGTTGGGCGGCAGCTTTGAAGCACTGGGTGGTCAAAATTTGATTGAGCCTGCAGCCTGCGCTTGCCCGGTGGTGATGGGCCCGCACACCTTTAATTTTGCGGAGGCTGCAGTCAAGGCCGAGGTCGAAGGCGCTGCCCACCGCGTGGCCGACATGGCCCAGGGCGTGGAAAAGGCTTTAGCGCTGTTGCGGTCGCAGGACGAGTTGCAAGCTGCAGCGGTCGCCGCGCATCAATTCGCCGCGCGCCACGGTGGTGCAGCAAGGCGCACCGTTGACGCGCTGATGCAATTGCAGCCGATTGTTTAAGGCTTGGGTAAGTTACTTGACCAGCAAGCCATTGATGGCCTGCAGGTCTTCGGTTTTCAGCGTGCCGTTGGCTTGGCGCAGACGCAATCCACCGACCAGCACGTCGTAACGGGCGCGTGCTAAATCACGTTTGGTTTGGAACAGCTGGCTCTGTGAGTTCAAGACGTCAATGTTGATGCGCACACCGACCTGATAACCCAGTTTGTTGGCGTCAAGTGCGCTTTGGCTGGAAAGTTCAGCGGCCTCCAGCGCTTTGACTTGCCCTTGCCCCGAGACCAAACCAAAAAAAGCGGTGCGTGTGCTCAGAGCGACAGTGCGGCGCGCGCCTTCTAAGTCGGTGCGGGCTTTGTCGCTCAGCGACAAGGTCTCACGCACACGGTTTTGCGTCGCATAGCCTGCGAAGAGGGGCACATTGAAGCTCAGGCCGACACTGGTAGTGGTGGTGTTAGAGGGGACGATGGCTGTGAATGTCCCGTTGGGATTTCGGGTGCCGCCGTAGCTGGCGACCAAGTCGAGCGTGGGCTTGTGGCCGGATTCGGCTTTTTTCACTTCAAGCTCAGCAATGTCAAAATTGTTTTTGGCTTGCAGAATGCTGGGGTGGACGTCTTCGGACTGCAACACCCAAGCGTTGACATCGGCAGGTAACACGGGTGGCAACGTTGGCGGGGCCGCGAGACCGAGCGGCTGAGTTTCATCTTTCCCGACCAATTGATTGAGCGCAATTTTTTTCACGCGTAAATCATTTTCAGCTGCAATTTCTTGGGCAATCACCAAGTCGTAACGCGCTTGCGCTTCACGCGAATCGGTGATGGTGGCCGTGCCGACTTCAAAGTTGCGTTGGGCTGAGGCCAGTTGCTCTGCCACAGCCGCTTTTTGGGCCTTGACAAAGGTCAGGCTGTCTTGTGAAGCCAGCACATCAAAGTAGGCTTGGCTGGTGCGAACAATCAGGTCTTGCTCCGCATTGTCTAGTTGCGCGCGCGCCAGATAGACTTGTTTTTTACCTTGCTCATACGCAGCCCAGTTGCCAGGTCGGTACAGTGGTTGAGATGCACTGAGGGAGGCGGATTCAGTGCTAAAAGGGCGACTGTACGCCGGGATTGCGGAGGTTTGGAAGTCCGTCCGCGTTGCCCCAGCAGCCAAACCAGCCGTCGGCAAGATATTCGCTAAAGCCTGATCAGCGCGCGCCAGATTGGCGTCGTATTGCAAGCGGGCCGACAGATAGCTCGCATCAAATGCGCGCGCAGACTCGTACAAATCAACCAGACTTTGTGCCTGTGCCAGCGGTGAGCAAGTCGCCCAGATGCTGGCTACGGCCAACGACAGCAGCGAAGGAACATGCATTTTTATTGTTCTCATGATGGTTCTGAAAAGGAAACGCCAGTGGGCAAAATAGCCGAGATAAATAATCAGTAGCGTGGCACCGAAGGGTCGACTTCATGCGACCAAGCGTCAATGCCGCCTTGCAGGTTAACGACCTCGGTGAATCCGTTTTGTACGAGGAAGTTGGCGACCTGCAGGCTGCGCATGCCGTGGTGGCATAGGCAAGCGACAGGCTGGTCTGGATCAAGCTCGGCCAGCCGCGTGGGAACTTCGCGCATGGGAATGGTTAGCAACTTGAAGCCGTCTTCGCTGACGCAGGCGGTCTGCACTTCCCAGGGCTCGCGCACGTCGAGCAGCACCGGTGTCAAGGGCGTGTTGGCGGTGTCTGCCACGCTGTCGCGCCAACTTGAAAATTGGCTTGGAGAAACTTGCGGGATCATAAATGTTTGAAGGAAAAGATCAGAAACTGAACTTCGATGGCTCAGGGAAATTCTGCAAGCGCGGGGCCACAGTGTCCCAAGCTTCGGTGGTGCTGAAAGCCTGCTCGCCGGAGCGCGTGATCAATGTTGCACGCATCATGGGTTCCTCGCCAACGATGGCACTGAGACGCCCACCGATCTTCAGCAATGCTAGGAATGCTGAAGGTATTTCGGCGACAGAACCGCTCAGCAAAATCACATCAAACGGACCTTGCACGCCGGCTTTTTCAGCCGCGCCAGCAGTCATCAGTGAGGAGCCGTCGAGTTGCAGTACTTCGACGTTGAATACGCCAGCTTTTTGCAGATTTTCGCGGGCGCTTTGGGCCAGCGTAGGTTCAATTTCTAGGCTGATAACTTGCTGCGCGCGGTGTCCAAGCAATGCGGCCATGTAGCCAGAGCCAGTGCCGATTTCCAGTACTTTTTCGTGTTTCTGGACGTTCAGGTCTTGCAGGATGCGGGCTTCAATTTTGGGCGCCAGCATGCATTGGCTCGGGTTGCTATGGGGTGGGAGCGGGATTTCCATGTCAACGAAGGCCAGTGACTTGTGCGCCAGCGGCGCGAAATCTTCACGCTTGACCACGGCCAGAAGCGAAAGGATCTGGTTGTCTAGCACTTCCCAAGGGCGGATTTGCTGCTCAATCATGTTGAAGCGGGCTTGTTCGTAGTTCATGGTGCTGGAGTCGTGCTTGGATGAAAAAAATTGATTTTACCGACTGAATCAAGAACGATTATCTGGGCAATACCATAGCAGTGAGCGGCTCTCTTGTGCTCAAGCCGTGCAGCATAACGGCCACTTGATTGGCGATGTAGGCGTCTGGGTCTAACGACATATTGCTTTGTAGGCAGGCCGCTGAGTGTTTAGACAGAATTAAAAACATCATGGCCGCGACCACGCCATAAACCGCGAAGTCGAGGTCGAGGTTGCGAAACTCACCGCGGTCGATACCGCGCTGCAGCACCTTGCGAATGAGTGCATGGCCCGGTTGGACGACTTCGTTTTGGTAGAACTCAACGATGTCCGGAAAGTGGCCGCCTTCGCTGATCATGAGCTTGCTGATACCCGACGCTTGGGTCGAGCCAATGCGATGCCACCAAGTCGTCATGCAGTGGTGCAACATGTCGGCGGATGAGCCTTCGTAGTTCAGGAATTCGGCGTTCCATTCTTCAAAGCGTCCGGAAATATTCTCGCGCACCACGGCTTTGAACAATTCTTCTTTGCTCGAAAAGTACAGAAAAACCGTGCCTTTGGAGACGCCTGCCCGTGTAGCAACTTCTTCCATGCGGGTGGCGGCAAAGCCTTTTTCAACGAATAGGTCGAGCGCCGCCACGAGCAGTTCGCCCGGGCGTGACTCCTTGCGCCTCTCGCGTTTGGGGCCGCGCTCGGCAACTGGGTCAGTGTATGGATTGGAATGGGGCATGCCGCAGGCGCTGTCAAATCAGAATAGACGCAATTACTGACTGCGTGGTTAGTAATGTAGCGTCTGTGTTTGGTGCGGTCAAGTCAGAGTCGGCTACCGCGAACCGACTCTGCTCTGAACGGGCTGTGCGTGCCTCAATAAAAAGCTTGCAGACCGGTTTGTGCACGGCCCAAGATCAAGGCGTGTACGTCGTGCGTGCCTTCGTAGGTGTTGACGGTTTCCAAGTTGATCATGTGGCGGATGACGTGGTATTCGTCATGGATGCCGTTGCCGCCGTGCATGTCGCGCGCCATGCGGGCAATGTCGAGTGCCTTCCCACATGAATTGCGTTTGATGATTGAAATCATCTCGGGTGCATCTTGCCCTTCGTCCATCAGGCGGCCGACGCGCAAGCAGGCTTGCAGGCCGAGTGCGATTTCGGTTTGCATGTCGGCCAGCTTTTTCTGGATCAGTTGGTTTTGCGCCAAGGGGCGGCCAAATTGCACACGGTCCATGGTGTATTGGCGAGCACGGAGCCAGCAGTCTTCAGCGGCGCCCAATGCGCCCCAAGCGATGCCGTAACGGGCTTTATTGAGGCAGCCAAATGGGCCTTTGAGGCCGCTGACGTTGGGCAGAATGTTGGCTTCAGGCACAAAGACTTCGTCCATGACGATCTCTCCGGTGATGGAGGCACGCAAGCTCATCTTGCCCTCGATCTTAGGTGCGCTCAAACCCTTCATGCCTTTTTCAAGGATGAAACCGCGAATGCTTTCTTGACCGCCGACCTTGCCGTCCGGGTCTTCCAGCTTGGCCCAGACCACGAACACATCGGCGATTGGGCTGTTGGTGATCCACATCTTGGCGCCCTTCATGATGAATCCGCCGTCCACAGGCTTGGCGCGCGTCAACATGCTGGCCGGGTCGGAGCCATGGTTGGGTTCGGTCAAGCCGAAGCAACCCACCCATTCGCCGGTTGCGAGCTTGGGCAGGAATTTTTGCTTTTGCGCTTCGCTGCCGTAGGCGTTGATCGGGTGCATGACCAGCGAGCTTTGCACGCTGATGGCACTGCGGTAGCCACTGTCGACGCGCTCGACTTCGCGGGCAATCAGGCCGTAGGCGACGTAGCTCAGGCCGGCGCAGCCGTAGCCTTCAATCGTCGAGCCCAGAAAGCCCATGGCACCAGCTTCGTTCATGATCTCACGGTCAAAGGTTTCATGGCGCGCGGCCATCAGCACACGCGTTTGCAGTTTGTCCTGACAAAATTCGTGCGCTGCTTCGACGATGGCGCGCTCATCATCACTGAGCTGTTGGCTTAGAAAAAATGGATCTTCCCAATTGAATTTGGCGGACATGGCATGGTTCCTTGAATGTGACTGCAAAGTGTAGAGCCTCCCAAAGTGTGCTTGGCAAGGCTAGGTGCAGTGCAGATTGTTCGGCAATCAAGAATAGCTGTCTAATATCAATTAACGATTCAACGATATATTTTTTGTATTTATGGAATTTCGACATCTTCGCTACTTTTTGGTGCTGGCCGAGGAACTACATTTCGGCCGGGCAGCGCGTCGCTTGGCTATTTCGCAGCCGCCCTTGTCGCTGAACATTCAGCAGTTGGAGGCGTCGGTGGGCGCTCGCCTGCTGACGCGCAACAGCAAGTCGGTGCAGTTGACGGCGGCGGGTCTGGCTTTTGTCCCAGCGGCGCGGGCCTTGCTGGAGCAAGCTGCGAGCGCCGCCAATCTTGCCAAGGATGTCGGCGAAGGCATGGCCGGCAGCTTGACGATAGGTTTTTCTGGGACCATGTTGTTCAGTGGTTTACCGCTGATCCTGGCGCGCTTTCAGGAAGATCATCCGCGCTTGCGCCTGCTGCTCAAGGAGTTGAGTTCGAGTGAGCAATTGGTGGAACTCGCGCAAGGCCGGCTCGACCTGGGCTTTGTGCACACCACGCGTGTGCCGCCTGAGTTGTCGCACATTCGGGTGGCGAGTCAGGCTTTTGTGGGTTGCTTGCCAGCGGCTCACGTTCTGGCCGGGCAGGCCACACTGGAACTGGCGCAACTGCAGGGCGAGCCGTTTGCAGTGGTTTCAAAAACGGTGTCGCCGGACTACCATGAACGCATTTTGGAGCTTTGTGCTGCGTCCGGTTTTGACCCGGAAATTCGCTACGAACTCAGGCACTGGTTGAGTGTGGTGTCGCTGGTGGCGCAAGGCATGGGCGTGGCGCTAGTGCCGGCGGCACTGCAGCAATCGGCGTTGGCCGGCGCGGTGTTTGTGCCGCTGCAAGAAGACGCTATGACGTATGAGACCCATTGCCTTTGGAAAACTAGCCGCGATAGTCCCGCGCTGGCCGCCTTTGTCCATGCGGTGCGCACGAGTTTGCCGATGGCGACGTGAACGCTGGCCGGGCGTTGGGCAGAATCAAGCCTCAATTCAACGAAAGATCCTATGACCACATTGCCAACGATCACGCTGGGCGGCGGATGTTTTTGGTGCACCGAGGCGGTGTTCGTCCAAGTACGCGGCGTGACCGACGTCGAGTCGGGCTACAGCAACGGTCATGTCCCGCAGCCGACTTACGAGCAGGTCTGTTCGGGCACGACGGGGCACAACGAAGTTGTCAAGCTGACGTATGACCCGACGCAGATCAGCCTGCGTGAGATTCTCGAAATTTTCTTCGTCATTCACGACCCGACTACCTTAAACCGGCAGGGCAACGATGCGGGCACTCAGTACCGCAGCGGCATTTACTGGTCGACCCCCGAGCAGGAAAAAGTGATCGACCACATGCTCAGCGAGATGAACGAGGCCAAGTTGTTCAGTCAGCCCATCGTGACCGAGGTGCAGCCCTTGACCAACTACTGGCCGGCCGAGGATTATCATCAGGACTTCTTTGAAAACAACCCGAACCAAGGTTATTGCGTGGCGGTGGCGGGGCCCAAAGTGGCTAAATTTCGCAAAACGTTCACTGATCGTGTACGGCATTGACTGAATCGACTGCAATTAAACCAACATGAATTTCAGACTTACCATTCGACAAGTCATGGGCTGCTACTTGGCCCTGGCTTTGCTCATGGTGCCTCTGTTGGGGCTGATGCATGGCATCGTCCATGGACTCTCGCATGGATTGCCTGCGGTGGTTGTGAGTGCCCATGTCCAGGGGCATGCGCAGGTCAGCGCCGTTGATGCATCGGCGTGGTCTAAGAAGTTGTTTGCTGGTCATGAGAAAGCAGCAGACTGCTTGGTGTTTGACCAGCTGTGCCAAGCGCAGGCACTTCACTCTTTGCCTTTACAGGCTTTACCCCCCGTCTTGCTAAGCTTTGTACTGGTGACATTGGCGGGTGATTTCATCGCTCGCTGGGCAGCGCTTTTTCAAGCGCGCGGCCCACCTTCGGTTCGCTGAATTTTCCAAACTGCTGGTTCCACGCAGTCCTGCGACTGAGGGCCAGTGTCCGTTTTTGAGTTCAACGAAGCCTTTCATGAAAAATTCTTTCCAGCGCCGCGCCGTGAGCACGGCCGCTTTGTCGTTCTATGTTTTTGGCGCTTTTTTTGCCCCGCTTTCAGTCTCCTTCGCCCAGAGCGAAACCACCAGTCTGCAAGAGGTCACCGTCACCGGCAATCCCTTGGCTTCTAGCGATCTGATCGCACCAGCCACACAACTTTACGGCACCGAGTTGTTGTTGCGCAGCAAGACCACTTTGGGCGAAACATTGGACGGTCTGCCCGGCGTCAGCAGCACCTACTTTGGCCCCAACGCCAGCCGGCCGATCATTCGAGGCCTTGACGGTGACCGCATCCGCATCTTGAACAACGGCGGCGGCTCGCTCGACGTGTCGAACCTGAGTTACGACCATGCGGTCACGCTGGATCCGCTGAGTATTGAACGCATTGAAGTGCTGCGCGGCCCAGGTGCCCTGATGTACGGTGGCAGTGCAGTGGGCGGCGTGGTCAATGTGATCGACAACCGGATTGCACGCGAGCCGCAGTTTGACGAGACGGGCGGCGTCAGCGGCAAAACCGACTTGAATTTGGCCACCGGCAACTCGGAACGTGGCAAGGGTTTGTTGCTGGAAGCTGGCAACACTCGCTACAACTTGCACGTGGATGCGTTTGACCGGCAGACCGGTGACGTCAGCGTGCCGATTGACCTGGCGTGCACTCAAAACGGCGTGACCACCACGCAGCACAAAATTTGCAATTCAGCCAGTAACACCAGTGGTCAGGCCCTGGGCGGATCGGTGTTTTTTGACAATGGCTATTTGGGCGCGTCGGCCTCCAATTACAAAAGCACTTACGGCACCGTGGCCGAAGACAACGTCACCATCGGCATGAAGTCGAATCGCTATGCGCTCGAAGGCGAGGTTCGTCATTTGGGCGGATTTGTCCAAAGCGTCAAAGGCCAGTACAGCCAGACGGATTACACCCACACCGAGCTTGAAGGCGCTACGCCTGGCACCGTTTTCAAGAACACGGGCAATGACCTGCGACTGGAGGCGCATCTTGCTAAGTTCGGGAACTTCAACGGCATGTTTGGCGTGCAGTCGCAGTCGAACCGCTTTTCAGCCGATGGCATTGAGGCTTTTGCGCCGCACAGTAAAACCGACCAGACGGCGGCGTTTGCCTACGAAGAAATGGCCACCAGCTGGGGCAAGCTGAGCTTGGGCGGCCGGCTTGAATCGGTGCGGGTCGAGTCTTTCGGCAGTCCAGATCCCACGGTGGTTCGTTTTACCACTGGCGTCCGGGATTTCAATACCGGCAGCTATGCCTTGGGCAGCTTGTGGAATGTGGCGCCGGGCTGGAAGCTCACCAGCAATCTGGCCTACACAGAACGAGCGCCCAAAGACTACGAGCTGTTTGCCAACGGCCCGCACTTGGCCACGGCTGCTTATGAGTTGGGCAATGCGAGTTTGAACAAAGAAAAGTCTGGCAATTTGGATGTGGGTGCCGCCTGGAAGGCGGGTGCCAACCGCTTCGGTGTCAATGGCTACGTGAGTCGTTTCCAGAATTACATCACGCTCAATAGCACCGGCATCACGCAAGATGCCTTGCCGTTGTACCAGTACGAGCAGGTACGTGCCCGTTTCGTTGGAATAGAGAGCAGTGGCAACATCCGCCTGCGCGAAGGTGCCTCGACGTTGGACCTGGCCTTGCGCGGCGATATGGTGCGCGCCACCAATTTGGACAACGGCGGGGCGCTGCCTCGCATTGCACCTTGGCGCGTCGGCTCGACTCTGTTGTGGGGCAGTGGACCGTGGGGTGCGAACCTTGGGTTTGACCACTCAGGTGCGCAAAATCGGGTGCCGGTGTCAGATCGTGCCACGGACGCCTATACCTTGTGGAACCTAGCTGGGACCTACCGCATGAGGGCGGGCGCAGCCAGCCTGCTCTGGTTCACGCGCTTGGACAACATCACCAATCAGCTGGCCTATAGCGCTTCATCGGTGTTGACAACAACCGCTTTTCCGAAAGCACCGATGCCTGGGCGTAGTTTGAAAGTTGGCTTGCAGGCCAGTTTTTAAGTTTGTGCGCTGCCGAATTTATTTTCGGCAGGCTTGAACACTTCTGTTTTCGGATAAGGCCTCCACCCAGTTGCAGGTCAAAGCAATGCCTTGTCTTTTTCAAATTCTCAGCGGTAAACTCATTGGGTTAACTGAAATGTCAACCTAAATCACTTCCTGGGAATACCTGATGCTGTTTGCCAAGCTGCTGCCACGAGAAGGCAATTTTTTCGAACTCTTCAATCAGCATGCTGCGCGCATCGTTGAGGCCGCTCATGCCTTCTCGAAGATGGTGACCCATTACAACGACATCGAAAAGCGTGAAGGCTTTAACCGGGATGTGGACAACGCTGAACGTGCGGCCGATCGGATCACGCAAGAGGTCAACCGCATGTTGCACAAGACCTTCATCACGCCGATTGATCGCGAGCAAATTCATTCGCTGATCAACACCATGGATGACGTGGCCGACCTGATTCAAGATTCTGCTGAAACTATGGCGCTGTACGACGTGCGGCACATGACCGACGAAATCGTCCGGCTGACAGACCTGAGCGTCAAATGCTGTGAACGACTTAAAGACGCTGTGGCACTGATCGACAAGTTGAGCGATGCCGACACGGCCGAAGCGGCGCTGAAAACCTGTGAAGAAATTGACAAGCTCGAATCCGATGCCGATCACGTGATGCGGTCGGCCATGAGCAAGCTGTTTCGTGAAGAGCCGGATGTCCGTGAGGTCATCAAACTCAAGGCGATTTACGAACTACTAGAAACCATCACCGACAAATGCGAAGACGTCGCCAATCTGATCGAGGGCATCGTCCTCGAAAATTCCTGATTCACCGGGCGTTGTATGCAAACTGCTCAAACTGCCCTCTGGGTCGTGGCCTTGTTGGTGTGTCTGGCTATTATTTTTGACTTCATGAATGGCTTTCATGATGCCGCGAACTCGATTGCCACCGTGGTCTCCACTGGCGTTCTCAAGCCGGGGCAGGCCGTGTTGTTTGCCGCCTTTTTTAATTTCATCGCTATCTTTATCTTTCACCTGAGCGTCGCGGCAACGGTTGGCAAGGGCATCGTGCAGCCTGGCATTGTGGATACGCACGTGGTATTCGGCGCCTTGTTGGGCGCCATCACTTGGAACGTGGTGACTTGGTATTACGGCATACCCAGTAGCTCTTCGCATGCGCTGATTGGCGGCATTGTGGGGGCGGTGATGGCTAAGTCTGGCGCCGGTGCACTGGTTTCTGGGGGCGTGTTCAAGACGGTTGCTTTCATCTTTGTCTCGCCGGTATTGGGATTTTTATTGGGCTCGATCATGATGGTGCTGGTCGCTTGGGTTTGCCGTCGGGCCACGCCGTCGAAGGTGGATCGCTGGTTTCGGCGCTTGCAGTTGGTGTCGGCAGGTGCTTATAGCTTGGGCCATGGCGGTAACGATGCGCAGAAGACCATCGGCATCATCTGGATGCTGTTGATCGCCACGGGCTATGCCTCGGCGACGGATTCATCGCCACCTGTTTGGAGCATCGTTTGTTGCTATGTGGCGATTGCCATGGGTACGATGTTTGGAGGTTGGCGCATTGTTAAAACCATGGGCCAGCGCATCACCAAGTTGAAACCCGTGGGTGGTTTTTGTGCCGAAACTGGTGGCGCGTTGACCTTGTTTTTGGCAACGTGGCTGGGCATTCCGGTCTCCACCACGCACACCATCACCGGCGCTATTGTCGGTGTCGGTTCAACTCAGCGCGCCAGTGCTGTCCGTTGGGGTGTTGCCGGCAACATCGTGTGGGCTTGGATCTTCACCATTCCTGCCAGTGCCTTTGTGGCGGCCATCGCTTACTGGATCAGCTTGCAGTTGTTCTGATCATTGCGAAATTTTGCGGGCTTCTTCGACCTGAACTTCAAAGTAGTGCTGGAAGCTAAAGGCCAGGCTTCCCATCATGGAGATGGCGCCTACCAGTAGGGCGGCGATCACCGCCAACATCGTCAGCCCATTGGTGAGGCCGGCCTCGGCCTCTGGGTCTGCCTTTGGGTTGAAGCGAGCGTTCCATTTGCCAACGGGCATCAGGCCATAAAAAATAGCCGTCAATGCGCAGCCAGCCATGGTGAAGCCCAGCAGCGGAATCAGCATCCAGCTGAGAGGATCGTCCAAACCATATTGCTGAACGCGTTCAATGCCGTAAATACCGAGGGCCGTCGGTATCGGCAGTGCCCAGCCTAGCGTGTCAGACCAGCCGTGCAGGTAAAAACGGTGCAAACCCAAGGGGCCACCAAGGAATGCCAGCCAAGCGGAAACTGTCTTGTTTTTCATACTTTTCATGTGAACCATTACACCCCAAGCGGCTGCGGTGCGTTGAGATCACCCGCGCCCAGTACTTTTTCCATCAACACAACATCCAGCCATCGGTCGAATTTCCAGCCGCAAGATGCGAGCACCCCAACCTGCGTAAAGCCAACACTCCGGTGCAGGCCAATTGATCCCGCATTGGCGGAGTCGCCGATGACCGCGATCAGTTTGCGCACACCTGCGGCTTCGGCCTGCGCTGCGAGCTCGGTCAGCAAGACACGACCGAGGCCTCGGCGCTGTGCCTCTGGCGATACATAAATCGAGTCTTCGGCCGAATAACGGTACGCCGGTCTGGCCTTGAACCAGTTGCAGTAAGCAAAGCCGATTATTTTTTCGGCATCCTCAGCGACGAGGTATGGCAACTGCTTTGCCAGCACGTCGTCGCGTCTGGCCGTCATCTCAGCCAGCGTGGGGGGCTCGGTTTCAAAGGTGCCTGTGCCGTGCAGTACTTGTTGGGCATATATCGCCGTGATGGCGGCAAGATCTGGCAGACGACTGGGGCGTATTAGGGTCATTTAAGGTGCGGACGAATGGAATGGTGTGTCAAGCAGGTGGCGCTAAGGCAAGGTCTCGGGCTATAATCTGCGGCTTTGCAGCAATTCGCTGGCCGGGTGGCCATGTCGTGTGTCTCAAGCGCTGCAAGTACATGTTGGGGTGACGATTTTGTTGCTCCACCACCCGAAGGATAAATCATGGTCGTCATCCGACT